>NZ_JAASHD010000025.1:0-11737 GCF_019734375.1 Clostridium sp. K04 | reverse complement strand
ATATCTTTTAACATCTTCTATCCAAGATTCACCTACTGGTACATTATTCTTTTCACAGTAGTAATTCCATATATCTCCAATTGGATATGTTTTAAATTCTTCCATTAAGGCTAATCTTTCAGTAAAGTTACCTTCATCTTGAAGCTTTCTTAACAATTCATTTGGAGTTAACATTGCATTTAATAATGCCTTAATCATATTTCTTGTACCAATTGTCCAAGCTACTATTCTATTAATACTTGCATCAAAGAAATCAAGTCCAATAATTACTCTATCTAATGCATCATTTCTTACTATTTCTTTAGCAATTTCCTTTAACTCATCATCATAAACAACTACATGATCACTATCCCATCTAACTGGTCTACTTACATGAAGAGCAACCTTTTCATCAAATAGTAACATTGATGATAATTTATCAGAAACAACTTCTGTTGGATGATAATGTCCCGTATCCATTAATGACATAATTCCATTTCTTGCTGCAAAGTTTAGATAAAACTCATTTGAACCTACTGTATAACTTTCTGCACCTATACCAAATACTTTTGATTCAACACAATCTAAGTTATAATCTTTATTTGTTTTAACTGCATATATTTGCTCTAAAGAATCTTTAAGTCTTGCTCTCGGCCCTAATCTATCACTTGGAATATCCTTATATCCATCTGGAATCCAAAGATTAGTTAAGCAAGTTTGCCCCAATTCTTTTCCAAAGTATTCACCAATTTTTCTAGATGCAATAGCATGTCTTATCCAGAAATCTCTTATTTCTTTATCTGGATGTGATAATGTTAATCCATCTGCTGCTTTTGGATGTGAGAATATCGTTGGATTAAAATCTAATCCTAGCCCTCTTTCTTTTGCCCAGTTAACCCAGTTTTCAAAATGTTCTGGTTTTATTTCATCTCTTTCAACAAACTCTCCATTACTTTCTAAATAAATAGCATGTAAATTTACTTTATGCTTACCTGGAATTAAACTTAATGCTTTATCTAAATCAGCTCTTAACTCTTCTGCACTTCTTGCTGCTCCAGGGTAATTTCCATTACATTGAATTCCTCCAGATAAAGCATTTTGAACTACTTCAAATCCTTTAACGTCATCTCCTTGCCAACAATGAACTGAAATTTTCACTTTATTAAGTTCTTCTAAAACTTTATCTACATTTATTCCCCATTTTTCATATTGCTCTTTAGCTAATTCATATCTTTCTTTAACATTCATCTTAAACTTCTCCTTTATTTGGTTTAAATATATTTATATCAAATGATTCTTTTATTACTTGCCTAGCTTGTCCTAAATCCTTTAACTCACCAACACTTATTAATTGAGCTACAAGATTTCCTATTGCAGTTGCCTCTACTGGTCCTGCTAAAACTTCTTTTCCAGTAACATCTGCAACTACTTGATTTAATAAATTATTTTGGCATCCTCCTCCAAATATATTTATTCTCTTAAATTCTTTTTCAAATATATCCTCAAGATTTGCCACTGCACTTTTGTAACTATGTCCTAAACTATTAAATACACAAACTGCTATTTCTCCAACTTTTGTTGGAATATCTTGATTAGTTTCTTTACAATAGTTTTGAATTTCTTCAATCATATTGTCGGGTTTTAAAAATCTATCATCATCAACATTAACTATTGATTTAAAATAATTGTGCTCTTCAGCTAGTACTACTAAGTCAGCAAAAGAAAACTCATTATTTAAATTTCTCCTTACCTCTTGTATTACCCAAAGCCCCATAATATTTTTTAAAAATCTAAATCTATAATCAATTCCACCCTCATTTGTAAAGTTATAATCCATAGCTTGTGGTACACAAATCGGGAATCTATTCTCTACGCCAATTAATGACCATGTACCAGAACTTACATAAATACTATCTGAATCATTACATACTGAAGATATAAATGCTGATCCAGTATCATGAGTTGCTGGAAGTATAACCTCCATATCAAATCCAAATTCATCAACTAATTCTTTTCTTAACTTTCCTAAACTTGTCTTTGGCATTTTTATTTCTTGGAACATTTCCTCATTGATTCCATATTCCTTTAAAATATTTTTATCCCAAGTTCTATCAAAAGAATTTACTAACTGTGTAGATGTTGCATTTGTATATTCATTAGCTTTTTTACCTGTAAGTAAAAAATTTAAATAATCAGGAATCATTAAAAATGTTTTTGCCTTTTTTAAGTATTCTGGATTTTTATCCTTAATTGCTAATAGCTGATATAATGTATTAAATCTTTGGAATTGTATTCCTGTGTATAAATACAACATATCTTGCGGAATAACTTGAAATGCTTTTTCCATATATCCCTCAGTCCTATCATCTCTATAGGCAACGGCATTTCCTAGCATCTCATCATTTTCATCTAATAAAACAAAATCTACTGCCCACGTATCTATGCCTATGGTTTTTGGCACTTTTCCAATCTCTTTGCACTTTTTAATACCTTTCTTTATTTCATTAAAGAGTCCTTGAATATCCCAACAATATTCATCTCCTATTTTGCTAATTCCATTTTCAAATCTATATATTTCTTCTAACTTTATCTTTCCATCTTCTATACTTCCTAATATATGCCTCCCACTAGAAGCCCCCATATCAATGGCTAAGTAATAGCTCATCATTTCTCCTCCCTTGCAAAACGTTTACTATGATTAAATTATAAATAAAAACAACCTTGGCTTTAATAACCAAGGTTGTCTAATTTATTATCCTTATTTGCAAATGTATTTTTCCTCAAATATAAATATACATAGTAAAATCACCTTATAACAATAATTTATGATTTTCTAAAATCTTTTGGGGTATAACCATATTTTTCTTTAAATATTTTATAAAAATAAGTAAGATTTTCATAACCAACTAAAGATATTATCTCTACAATAGAAATATCTGTTTCATTTAGTAATTGCTTTGCTTTATTAAGCCTTTTTTCTTGTAACAATTCTTTAAATGTCATATTAGTATGCTTTTTTACTAACTTACTTATTTTATAATGTGGCTGATTCACTATTTCAGATATTTCAAATAAAGTTGCAGTAGAATAATTATTATCTATATACTTTAAAACTTCAATTATAATTAAATTATCATAATTATCTTCTGAATAAACTTCTATATTATTAGGCTTTTTAATTAATTCTACAATTAATAGTCCAACTAATAATTTTATAGTTGTGCTACTCATCATAGTGGGTTCATAAATTTCTATAATTATCTTTTCTAAAATCTCTTGTATATTATTTTCATTAGAAACTTTAAAATAAAGATATTCACCTTTACTATTTTTATTTAAATATAATGACTTTAATAAAAAGTTAAATATAATGTTATCACTTTCTGATAAGTTAAGAATAAAATCAAAAAATTCCGGTCTTATTATGAAATTAATTATAATATCATCTTCAGAACTTTTTTCTATTGCATGAGTTATATCTTTGTTTAAAAAAATTATTTCGCCTTCTTGAAGTTCTATTTTTTTATTATGTATTACTTCTGTAAGTTTACCTTTATAGACATAATTAAATTCAATATAGTTATGCTTATGTGCAGGGAACTCTATAAACCTCGTATGTTTTCTTATATTTATGAGTTGTCCATCTGCCAATATTTTTTTACTATCTATGATAAATTGTTTATCATCTGTATATATACTTTGATCAATGCTATGTTTTCCTTCTAATATTTCTTTCTCTTCTTGCGTTAATTCCATTAATTTATCTATTATATCTTTTCTCATAATCACTAATCTCCTTATAAGTTAATTATAAGATTAATTTAGTAATTTGGACATATCTTTTACCTATTTGATCTACTACTATAATTGCACTCTGAACTTATATTTAACTTATTAAAATGTTATAATATATATCATTGGAGGGTATTTTTATGGAGAATTTAATTGATTTACACACACATTCATATATTTCAGATGGTAGCTGTAGTCCAACAGATGTGATAAAAGCAGCAAAGAAAAATAAATTAAAAGCAATTTCATTAACTGATCATGATAGTATTGCAGGTTTAAAAGAAGCTAAAATTGCTGCAGAAGATAGTAATATTGAATTAATTAATGGAATTGAAATTAGTGCATTATATAAGGATGGTAGACTACTTCATATACTTGGTTTAGGAATTGATATACATAATGAGTACTTTTTAAATAGCTATAATAAAATGAAAAAAGCAAGAGAAAAAAGTGTTCCAAAAATACTTAAGCATATAGAAAACAATCATGGATTGTCTATAGATATTAACTATTTACATAAAGTTAAATACGATGAATATTTATCTAGATATGATATTTACAGATATATTCTTGAAAATAATATTTGTACTGAACCTCAAAAAGTTTGGGATATATATTTAGATCCAATTCCTTATGGAAATGATGAGTTAATCACTGTAGATGAAGCTATTAAAATGATTCATGAGGCTGGCGGAAAGTCTTATTTAGCTCACTTTAATAAAAGAATTGGTTTAGAAGGTTTCAGTTTTGAAGAAATTGAAGATAATATTAAATATTTAGTTTCTTTAGGGTTAGATGGAGTTGAAAGGTACTATCCTTCTTATACTGATGATGATAGAAGACTTTTGGACTATTTAGTATGGAAGTATCAGTTATATTCTAGTGGTGGAACTGATTATCACGGTGCTAATAGGGGTAATATTGAAATTGGATTTGGAGAAGGTGACCTTAAAATTCCTTACTCTTTAATTGATAGTTTAAAAAGATAATAAATAACCAGCAATGTATAAAAATCTATCTTAATACATTGCTGGTTATTTTTAATATCAAGTTGTTATTAAATCTATATTTATTTTATTACCTACTAAGTTTATATGAATATTAGCTTCACACTTAAGCTAATTTCATTTACTTAAAGTTTTTCACCATTTGAAGATATAACTTCCTTATACCAATAAAAACTCTTTTTTCTTCTTCTTTCTAAAGTTCCATTTCCATCATCATCTTTATCTACATAAATAAATCCATATCTCTTCTTCATTTGACCTGTTGAAGCAGCTACTAAATCAATACAGCCCCAAGTAGTATACCCTATAAGTTCTACACCATCTTCATTAACTGCATCTTTCATAGCTTTTATATGATCCCTTAAATATTCAATACGATAATCATCTGCAATATTACCATTTTCATCAGCGCTATCTACGGCTCCTAATCCGTTCTCAACAATAAATAATGGTTTTTGATATCTATCATATAAAGAATTCAAAGTAATTCTTAATCCCAAAGGATCTATTTGCCATCCCCACTCACTTGCGTTTAAATATGGATTTTTTAATGTTGCAAATACATTTCCAGCTGTTTCTGCATTAACTTCAGGATCAGCACTAGTTAATCTAGATGAATAATAACTAAAAGAAATAAAATCAACTGTATTTTCCTTCAGTATTTCCTCATCCCCATATTCCACTCTTATTTCTATATTCATTCTTTCAAACATCTTTTTTGCATAATTAGGATATTCTCCACGTGACTGAACATCTATGAATAAATAATTTTCTCTATCCTTCTCCATAGACTTCCATACATCTTGAGGTGCACAAGTATTAGCATAAGTATTTCCTGCAGCTAACATGCATCCTATTTTAAAATCAGGATTTATTTCATGAGCAATTTTAGTCGCTTTTGCGCTAGCTACTAATTGATGGTGGGCTGCCTGATACTTTATGGCTTGTTCATCTTCACCTTCCTCAAAAACTAATCCTGCTCCAACAAAAGGCAAGTGAATCAACATATTTATTTCATTAAAAGTAAGCCAATATCTAACTTTCTCTCTATATCTATTAAATATAACTTTACAATATTTTATATAATAATCAACCATTTTACGATTTTTCCACCCACCAATTGTTTTTACTAAATTCATTGGAACATCAAAATGCGCTATCGTCACTAATGGTTCTATTCCATACCTTTTACACTCATCAAATACATTGTCATAGAATTTCAAACCTTCTTCATTTGGACTTGCGTCATCTCCATTAGGAAATATACGAGTCCATGCAATAGATAATCTAAATGTTTTAAATCCCATTTCAGCAAGTAACGCTATATCCTCTTTATAATTATAATAAAAATCAATTGCCTCATGGCTAGGATAATAATGTTCATTATCACACTCAAACATTTTCATTTTACCTAACATAACTGGAAATCTGTCTTTACCAACAGGGACTACATCAATAGTTGCAAGACCTTTATTTCCTTCTAAATACCCACCTTCACATTGGTTTGCCGCAACAGCTCCACCCCATAAAAAACCATTTGGAAAACTACTCATTTACAATTCCTCCTTCTCTTAATTCTACTGGTCCAATAATTCCAAAAGGTTCAATTGCTAGATATTGAGATAACCCATCTCTATTTCCATTTCCAAGAGTATTTGTCACTTCAACACTAATCTCATTTTTCCCTCTTTTTATCAAATCACTTATATCATATCTATATGGTGGACACATCTTAACCCCTGCTGATTTCCCATTTATAAATACTTCTGCAACTTCATAAACTTCACCTAAGTTTAAAATTACATCTTTACTATTACCTGAATAATCAAATACAGATTTATATTTTATCGTTCCTGTTTTATCTTCATATTCATCAATTAAGCTTATATTTTTTAATTTATCTAATGCCATTTCTGAACTAAAATTAGGATAAGATAATGCATTAGCAAAACTTATATTCCAATTCAAATTTAACTCTGTCTTAGACATATTTTTAATATTAATTTTTTTATTTAAAGCATAGTTAACTGCTTCCTTTGTAAATATTATTACTTTTGATTCATATGGTTCTAAATATAGTTCATAACTATTTTCTTCATGTTCATTTAAAATATATAACTTATTTTCATATGCATCATATTCATAAGCATAACCTAACTTAGGAATATTCACCTTAGTATCTAAAATTTCAGAAATACTTTCATTAAAGAACATAAATGAATTCATATCTTCAGTTTCATAGTGATAATATACTAAATCTTTAAATTTCTCTTTTATCTTTATCTCTCTATTTTCTTCACATGAAATTGATAATTCCTTTAATTGTACACATTGACTCATTTCTTTTAATAAATTTAAACTTACCTCGCCTTTACCTATAAGTTCTTCTGGGTATCCATTAATAAAAATAACCTTCACATTGTTTTGTGCTAATTCACAAATCTTTTTCGCAATATTTACAGGTAAATATTGAGCATATGGTATAACTAGAACTTCAAACTTTTCTCTCTCAATTTCATATTTACTATCTCTTATAACTGCTTTATCTAAATAATCTGCTGAAATTATATCGCAATCAATTTGATTTTCTAATAATTCTCTAACAGCTTTCTCAATAGGCATATATTCACCGGTCCATTCTTGCTCTGCAGGATATAAAACTCCAACATTAGCATGATGAATTCCATTTTGGAATAAATTCATTAATCTATTTGCATAATCAGAATAATGCTTAAAATATCTAAACTGTGGATTATGACCATGTGCATAAAAATGTGGTGGACAATCCCAATCTGGATATTCTTTCGGATTAAAAGCATGAGGCACTATATAATTAATACCTCTAACAATTAAATGATCAGTTATCCACTTCATTAGTTTCGAACCTTCATTCCACCCATAGGCTCCAAAAGCCTCACACATTGCTCTTCCTTCTTTATTTTTTTCTAAATGTGCAGCAGATGAACCCAATTTACCTAATGCAAAATGATAAAACTCCCCATTACATCCACCAGTTGCAAATCCATCATGATGATAAGGCATACCTGGTACAATCTGCGTACCTATTACATCTATTCCTGAAAAACTTTGATAAGTTTGCCCTCTAAAATAATGTCCTGTTCCATATCCTAATCTAGCATGTGCTCCATTATCCTCAATATTATGTCCAATATAATGAACTCCTCTTTCTTCACACCATTTCCCTATAACTGCAGTAAAATTTTCCGAATATAATTTTGTAATTAAGTTCATATATTCATATCTTATTTCTGCTTGTTTTTTATTGCTCTCAACAAATAAAAGTGGTAAATACTTTAACTCAAAAGGTAACTCTTCTTCTAAACCTATTCTCCAAGGAAGAACCATTTCAGTTTTACCTATTGATGACTCTGTACCCTTTTGGTTACCAAAACGTGGTTCATCAGAGAAAAATCCCAATATTGTTTTTCCAAACTCCTCTTTATAACGCTTATAGTGAGCTTCATAAACAGTATCAACAAGTACTTGTGTTGCTTCTTTCACTAATGGATTTAAATAATCCTCTGTAGCCTTTTCTCCACCTTTATGCGTGCTAAATACAACAAATATACTCCAAGATCCCTTAGGAATATCTAAACTTAATATTCAATTTTTAGGTCTTTCATTTATTTCAAATAAAGTCTCTACATCAATATTATCTCCTTCATCAGTATATTCATTGCATCTCTTAGCTACATATATACCAATAATATTTTGATCCTTTTCATTAGGTCTTTCCCATGGTCGCCCTTTTAATAATTTCATATTAATTCGCGCTCCATTCATAGGTCCTACTACATCAAATCTCCTCATATCTAAATACATTTTTTTATATTGAGGATACTCATCTCTTATTTTTCCATTAACAAAACCTGTTGGAAAGTGTGAGTCATCCAAGATCCATACTTTCATATTTCTTTTCTTTGCCTCATCTAATATAACATCTATATCTTCCCACCACTTATCCCCTAAGAAATCAGGATGTGGTCTTGCTTCTATGCATAATGCATCCATTCCACACTCACTTATTTTTTCTGTATATTTCCTTAATAACTCTTCACTTTCTCCATGTTGCCAGAAGAATGGATATAAATAATTACCATATTTATTTTGTAAGTTTTGTTGTAAATTCTTCATACTAGCACCTCACTCATTACTAAATATCCATATAAATCCCTACTTAAAGTATTACTTTCAAATTTAATATAATCATATATATTTTTTTGATTATAGAGAGGGGCATCCCCCTCCCTAATATTCAACTAAAATTAATCTTCTTTATTTGTAACAACATAAGCGCAAACTGCTGAAACTACAAATGCAATTGCAGCACAAGCTATTGCTAAATAAAATTTTGAATCTACCCCTGTTGGAGCAATCATTCCTGGTAATGCAAATATACCATTACCAACCATATTGTAATATTTAATTCCTGCAAATCCGATTATTCCACCAGCAACCCCACCGCCAATGAATGCACATACAAATTCTTTAAACTTAGGCAGTGCAATAGTATAAATAATCGGTTCTGTTACACCACATAATCCAGCAACAACATTTCCTAATGCCATTGATTTTCTTTGCTTATCTTTAACTTTCAATCCATATCCTAACGCAACTCCTGAAACTGAAAATACTGTCATCGTTAAAATACTATTAAGAGGACATGCTCCTAAAGTAAATATATTATTTATAATTATTGGTACCATAGCAGTATGTAGTCCTGTTAATACTATTAATTGCCAGAAAGCTCCTGCAACAATTCCTGCTAATACCGGACTTACAGCTACTAATGAAACAACCCCATTTGCAATCCAATTTGATACAACAGTTACTACTGGGCCTATAACTAAAAATGTTATTGGTATAGTTACAAGCAAAGTACACATTGGTACAAACATAAGTTGAATCATTTCAGGTATAATCTTCTTAAATAATCTTTCTATATTAGCTCCCAATAAACAGGCTACCATTGCTGGAAAAAATGTGTTCTGATAATTTACCATCTCTATAGGAACTCCTAAAAAACTCAATGTTTCTTCAGCTCCAACAAATGATAATAATGTTGGGCTCACCAAGGCCGCTGCAATAGCCATCATTAGTACAGGACTAGCTTTAAATACCTTTGCAGCCGAGTATGCAATGAATATTGGGAGGAATACCATAAATGCATCAGCCGCATTATATAAAAGTATATAAGTCCCATCTGTTGTAGATAAAATGCCGCAACTTGTAAGGATTGTTAATAACCCCTTTAATATCCCAACTCCACACATTGGTCCTATCAAAGGCATTAGGCATCCCTGTATTGTTTAAAAAAATTTATTCCAAAGACTATCTTTTTTAACCAATTTCATATTTTCGGCCTTCGCTTTTCCTTCTTGCTCTAAACTATTGCCCATAGTATCAATTTCTTTATGAACAAATGGAAGTACATTAGTAACATGGGTTCCTATTATAACTTGATATTGTCCACCTTGATTTATAACTCCCGCTACACCATTAATTTCCTTTATACTATTTTCATTAGGTATACTATCATCTTTTAATATAAATCTTAATCTAGTCATACAATTAGAAACACTAATTATATTTTCCTTTCCTCCTACTGAAGCAACAACTTCCTTTGCTAATTCAGTATAATCCTTAGCCATAATACTCTCCTCCAACTCCCTTAATCTCATAAAACTCAAGTTTTTAAAACTAAAAATATTTTTTATTAGCTAGCTTAACTATATAATAAAACAAACCTTCAGCATTTTAAATAACGTTTACAAAGTTGTTGACTAACCAAACTTAAGTATTTATATTATAACTTAAAGGATGTGATTTTTTATGAATATAGATGAATTAGAAAAATTATTATTTACATTAAGCCCAAGTGAAATAAAATATCAAAGTGAAACTAATCCTAGTTGGAATGCAAATAAATCCATTGAAGCTGGTAAACCATTTAATGGTTCTTACTTTATAGATAGTGATATAGTTTATATAAATAAACAAAGTAGATTTATTGATGTTTCTCCTCATTCCCATGATTTTATTGAAATTGTATATATTTATTCTGGAACTTGTTATCAAAATATTAATGGTGAAGATATAGTATTAACTAAAGGTGACATATGTATAATAGATACTGGAATTATTCATTCTATAAAAGCTGGTCACTTTAATGATATTTTCATTAACATACTTATGAGGAAGGACTATCTTACAAGCTCACTATTAAGCCGTTTATCTTCAGATAGTGTTATTTCACAATTCCTTGTAAATGCAATAACAGAATCTACAAATCATGAAAATTATTTAATATTTAATGATAAAGATACTTCTAAAACAAACTTCTTTATGAAGTCTATTTTATGTGAATACTTCGATAAGGGGTTATGTTCTACTGAAGTTATAAATTGTTACTTAATTTTACTATTTTCAGAGCTTATACGTACTACTGAGTATTCTTATCATAGAAAAAATACAATTAATGATTCACAAAATAATCTTATTGATATTTTAAAATATATTGAAAAGAATTATAATGAGTGCACTTTAGAATCTGTTGCTAATCAATTTAATTTCCATCCTAATTACCTAAGCTCATTTATAAGAAAAATGACAGGAAAAACTTATAAAGAAATTGTGCAAACACAACGAATGCTTAATGCTGCAAATTATCTAAAAAATAGTAATTTACCTATTTATGAAATATCCGAAAAATCTGGATATAACAATCTAACTTTCTTTTATAAAAAATTTAAAGAGTATTATGGCCTATCACCACAGGAATATAGATATAAATAATATTTAGTTAATAAAACTATATAGTAATTTCGTTCAAATTTTCTATAATAAATTAAATCATAAAATGAGGATATCTAAAAATTTGTGTAAAATATAAATATAATAAAATGTATAACTGGAAATTTTATTTCCAGTTATATTTT
>NZ_JAASHD010000024.1:57933-61780 GCF_019734375.1 Clostridium sp. K04 | reverse complement strand
AAAAGGGGCTGTATCATATTGAATTTATAAATTCAATATAGATACGGCCTATTTTAATATTTTTTATTATTATTCATATTTTTTTGTGCATATATTTCCATTTTATTTATTTAAAGATACAACAAAAAGAAGGTCAATACTGACTTTCTATAATATTCCTATTTTGTTTTATTTACGCAACATCCGTTTCGTGTAACAACTTTCCGTTACGTTTTTGCATAGTTTTATTATGAAGTTTGTTAACATTATAAGCAAATGCCATCAATAATACTTCAATTCTAACTTTTATATTTCCACGCATTAAAAATCTTCTGAAACCATAATCTTGCTTAATTACTCCAAATGCTCCCTCGACCTGAATAGATCTATTAACTCTTAATAATATACCTTCTTTAGTTGATATATTTTCTATTGAATCTTTTCTAAGCCTTACGAAATTTTTTGATACATATAATAGCTTATTACCTTTTGCCTTTGTACACTTACTTTTATATTCACAACCTAAACAGCTTTCGCTTTCGTATATATGAACTATAGATTTAAAATTTGATTTAGAAGTTTTATTTCTTGTTCCTTTATTAAAAAGCTTCTTACCAGCTGCACAAATATAGTAATCTTCTTCCTCATTATATTGCATATTTTCTCTTTTACTTATATCATTTTTAAACTTTTTAGTTTTTGATTTTTCATATGTTTGTGGCTTAATAAATGCCATTTGATTATTATTTTCTAAATAAGTATAATTTTCTTCGCTTTCATATCCTGAATCAGCAACTATAGCTTCATATTTTTGTCCCAAGTTCTTTTCAAGCTTTTCTAAGAATGGAATAAAAGTAAGTTGATCAGATCTTTCACTTGAAATATCAACTCCAACTATATATTCACCTTCTACTCCTATTTGTACATTATATCCAGGTTTGAGTTGACCATTTTTCATATGATCTTCTTTCATATGCATGAAGGTTGCATCATGATCAGTTTTTGAAAAACTATTTCGACCATTGAAAATGCTATTATAGTCATCATATCTGGTTTGTTTTTCTATAAAATCAATAAGAGCTTCTACATATTTCTGAAGTTTGCTTTTTCTACGTCCTTTTCCATAAACAAAATTTACACCTTGATTTTCTTTTATTTCTAATAATTTTTCATTTATAAATATTGCATCTTCAACCTCGATTTTAGAATCAGAAATTTCTATAGTTATATTGAAAACATCAGATATTTCCATTACTATTTTTTTCAATTTTTTTTGAAGCTTTTCTTCAAGAATATCCGTAGTTTTCTTCCATACAAAAGTATATCTGTTAGCATCCGCTTCGATTTTTGTTCCATCAACAAATAAGTTTTTAAACTCTATTTCATTCCTTTTTTCTAATTCTATAACAAATTGATAAAATAAATCTTCTACACAGCTTTCTAATCTTTTACTTCTAAATCTAGCAATTGTATTATGGCTCGGAGCCTTTTGCCCCTGCAAAAGCCATATGAAATTAAGATCTCTTTTACATGCCTTTTCAAGTTTACGGCTTGAGTATATTCCCTCCATATAACCATAAGCTAATATTCTAAATAATGTTTCAGGTAAGATTACAGAATTTCTACCAATAGTAGAGTATGCTTTGTATAATTGTGAATAATCTAGTCCCTCCGTTACTTCATATAGTGTTCTTACTGAATCATTTTTTGGTATAATAATTTCTAAATTAATTGGGAAAACTACTTGATGAATATGTATAATATTTTTGCTTTTTAAATTATTAGTATTCATAAAAATATTATACACAAAAAGGAGGATTCAAATTCGAATCCTCCTTTTCTTATCGGCTAGTATCAAAATTTATTTTGATACAGCCCCTTATTTTTTATTTTTTTACATATATATCAAAAGTCATCATAAGATATAAAATCTTGGGGTGTATTGGAGAATTCATAAATGAAATAAATTACTCCAATAATTGTCGGGATGAGCCATAGTGATAATAAAATAAATCTCATAAATGAATCCTCCTTTGGAAGTAAATAAAAGTATTGAAATCTATAATTAAATTTTATCACAGTAAACATTTACATAATAGTCTATAATTTGACAAGAATTTTTGGTATAATAGATATTGTTGTTAAATTTTATATTTAAAATTTTATTTAATGAGTGAATATACTATAATAATTAGATAATAAAAAGTGTTCCTCGGGAACACTTTTTTATTGTATTATATAGATTACTGATATATTCTCTAAGTAAAAAAAGAAGGGGGTGAAATTATGGGAAAAAGATTAAGCAGCTCTAACGGAGCTGGAAAAAAGGTTATAGATAATTGGAACTTATTTACCTTTAATTTAAAAAAGAAAGATGAAACTAGTTATATATTTGATGTTAACTTTGATGGAACAGAAGGGATATGTACAATAGGGCTTAATGATATGAACGAGATTGAAAGAGTAGGATTAAATATGGAAAATTTTCAAAAAAGCCTTCTTGAATATAATGATCCTTCATTAATAAGTTTAGCTGAACGTATTATGTATGAATTAAAAACAAAATAAAATTCAAAGAAGTCCTGTTAAGGACTTCTTACTTTTTAGCATTTTTAGACTAATAATTTGAAATCAATCCAATCACCAAACATATTACTTATATCGGCTATAGCTTCATTAATAGAATTATATTTCCAGCTTCTTTCGTTTTTAAAATTTATATACCACCAGTTACCTTTATAATATTCAACTTCAATGAATACAAGTTTATTTTTTATAGAATTTTTTGCTCTAAATTCACAAATTTTTTTCCTCATAATATTACCTTCCTTAATTATCCTTAATCTCTCCAATATTTTTTCTTATATTTATGAAGTCCTTCAAAAGTCATTGTTTCATTTACTTTATCGCAATATTCTTTGTATGTTATAATTACATATATACTCATTGTCATTCTCCTTTACTTTAGGCAAACAATGAGTTATAATCTTATTGTGAGTAAGGGTGTAACTTCATTGTTATGCCTTTTTTTTATTTATTTGATAAATTACTTCTGTCAGTATTTTCACCTATAAAACAAATACCTTTATATATCCAATTACTATTTTCTTTATTGAATGTTATATATATACCTTTATATTTATTAGTTTTATCATCTAAAATATGGTCATAAGCTTCTCCACCTTGTAATGTATAGCTAGTATCTATTTTAGGAGGTAAAACATTTCTAAAGTGTTCTATTATC
Organism: Clostridium sp. K04; assembly: GCF_019734375.1. Lineage (NCBI taxonomy): Bacteria > Bacillati > Bacillota > Clostridia > Eubacteriales > Clostridiaceae > Clostridium > Clostridium sp. K04. Next base: position 58,557 of record NZ_JAASHD010000024.1, on the reverse strand, counting down.
TCATTATCAACAATATCATTAATATCTAAATATTCTGTTATCTCTCCTTTCCAATCTTTATATGTTTTTATTTTTTTCAAATTAAATATTTTATGAATGGCTTTTTCAAAGAGATTAAACACTTTAATAAGTAATGGACTATCTAATTCTAAATCGTCCCAATTTCCATATTTAATAGTATCGCCCCCAAGCATAGTTATTGTTTTATCTTTCCATAAAATAAATTCTAGCGTTGTTTGTGAATCATATAAAACCGCTCCCTTTCCACTTTGACTATCATAGGCAACTACTGACAGTAAATTATTAACTTCTTGAACCTTTTTTCTCAATTCTAAAAATTCTAAACTCATAATAAACTCAATCCTTTCATTTTATAATTTACACTCTCGGTTAAATCCCCTCGTGTTGTTGTTTTTTTGTTGAGCCTAAGACTACATATTGAAGTGAGTTGTAAAGGAAAATGAAGTAAAAAATTTTGGCTGCTAACTACAGATCTAGTTGGCCGACAAAAATTTTTATGGAATGGCTTTACTACTTGAACGGAAATATGATAGGCTGGTGCATCAAAAAAACAAGATAAAAAAAGAAGTCCCTAAAGGACTTCTTACCTATTTGGATGCACTC
>NZ_JAASHD010000024.1:0-57836 GCF_019734375.1 Clostridium sp. K04 | reverse complement strand
CTCCATCGGGACCCGATTATAGCAAAAAGAAGCTTAGATATTCTTTGCTTTAGATTGGTCGCTCGGATAGATGGAACAAGATAAAGTAATAGAATATCTTAGCTTATTGCAGCGTTATAATTGGGTGATGGGATTAGTGCCAGGAATTAAAAAAATATTATTATGTATTATTGAACTAAAAATATTAAAGCTTGTCTAATTTAAATTTTCAGAATCTATTGCAACTAAATCTGAAATATCATCATCAAATAAATTATTAAAGATTTCTTTAAAAGGACTATCAAATTCTTTTAATTCATCAATATTAAAATTATCTTTGGCTATATATTCGATAGTTGAATATTCTTTATCACTAAAATTTTTAGATAACATTAATACAATTCTAGCAGAGTTTGAACGTACTTTAGTGTTACAACTTAAACAAGTATTTGGAACTAAATCAGATTTTTCATCAGGAACAAAACCTAAAGCTCCACGAACATTTCCAGCTAAAACTTCAGTAAGCAATCTAGGAGAACAATCTTCTAAATAATGTCCTATCATTCTAACAGAATTTTTAAATTCCATCAAAGTAGGTAGAACAGCAAGTTTAAGTTCTGTAGTACCATCAGTTCTAGGTTCAAAATCATTAATAGATAATTTTTTAGTTGTTGCTTTTGTGTAAAAATGTTTAGAAGAAAGATTGGTCTTAACACCAACAAGGTGTAAAAATTGTTTTTTCTCAAATTTTAATTCCCAAAAGTTATAAGGTTCATTTCTATTTTTAGAAACTATAAGAAAATTTTTGTTAACTAAATTTTTCTTATAAAGATTAGCAGATTTAATTATAGTTTTTAAAACATCATCTTTATTTAGTTTTGCCATATATCCCCCTGTATAAAAAATGGAGTATCTGTACTAAGTACATATACTCCAAATTAACTGATTTTTCTGTTGTCTGCCAACGGCGTGCAATTAAATCACGCAAATCTTTTAGGTTGTTCTGTTGCCTACCAACGACGTGCAATTAAATCACGTAAATCTTTCAGATTATTATGGTGTCAGTACACCCAAAAATCTATTTATATTATAATTATAGCATTACTATAATTATAGTCAACAAAATGCTCAAATTTCTTTATAAAAAATATAAATAAATTGTCCAATTTTTTTCAATAAAAATTATAAATAAAATGATTAAATTTTCTTCAAAAAATTTAATCAGAATACATAAGAAATCTTTTAAAAAAGATTAATCAAAATAGAGAAAATTTTTTAAAAAAATTTTCTCTAAAAATTAATAGGCATAGTTATCTATGACTATTAATTTTTTTAAGCTATTGCCCATATCCCACGTTCTATATTTTTAAATAAATTAGGATTAATTTGAAGGGTTTGCCTTACTTTAGCTTTCCAATTTTGATTATTAGATGTTTTTTTATAACCTTCTAATTTTTTATAGATATTTTCTAAATTAGATTTTCCACCTAAACTTTCCATTACAGAAGCTACAAGGTCTTTCCAAGTTATATTTAAGCTATCCCTTAAATCTATTTTTCCTTGTTTAGTAATCATATAATCTAAAATTAAAGGTTCATCTTTTCTAAGTATTAAACAATATTCATGTGCTATTCTTATGAAATTTTCATTATAATATTTTCTACTGTCGCTCATACAATTAAATTGTTCTTTTATAACTATTTGTTCAACAGTTCCTAGTTTATTCATATCAAGGAGCATTGAGTAAAGCCTTTTATTTTTCTTAATATCAGCCATTAATATAGCCATTCTTCCTCCAACTTTTAAACTAGCGTATTGTTTTGCCAGGCAATAATTAATAGCTTTTATAAATTCTTGATAATCTTTGATATGTGATAAATCATTCTTTAAAGGGGTATCTCCATACATATGACCACTATATTTGATAATAACAATAGGTAACAATCATCTTCAGCATTACCTGTTAAGAGTTGTTTTCCCCTGTTTCACACCGGACGTGCGACTTTCATCGCATCCAGCGTTCCATCAATTTTATTTAATTAACAATTAGCTTTTTCCTATATTTTATTGCGTTTTTGATTGCTTTGTCTGAAAATCCATATTGGCTTATCTTTTCATGTATTAGCTTATTGCATTTACTATGTGTCGATAACAGGTTTTGAACTTTGTTTATTTGTTGTAAGGGAAGGTTTGTGCTTATATGGTGACAGTGAAATTTATCTCCGTTTATTATAGGCTCTCCGCAAATTTTACATCTTCCTTTATCTCTATTGAAAGCATACATTCTATTCATAAAGTACTCATAATTATATATTTCCTTTGATTTGTCATACTTATTAAATTTAATAATTTCAGGAACTTGTAAGATTTCTTCCATTCTAGCTAATGATAGTTGCTTACGTGTTCTTTTTAAATGCAACTCTCTTCCTTTACTAGAAAACGGTGTTTCTTCCTGGTTCTTGTTGTAAGTTTTCTGATATTTACAAAATGCCGGTGATGTTATACCTATTAATTGTTCATTAGGTAATTTGATTGCCGGTATCCATGTTGAATAGTTAGAATGTAATGCTATCAAGTTATTTACTTCACGTGCAGGTTTGAAGATAACTCCTTTTCTCCTTAATGAGTTCATTGCAACTGTCGTTATTCTTCTATGGTATTTAGCTAAACTAAAATATACCATATTGGCTGCACTGTAATAATTTATAATACCCCTTATCTTAGAGTTTATTTTGCTAATACTTTCAATTAAGTTCTCTTTAGTCATTGGTAGTCTTAACATTTTAATGTCTTGAATAATTTCTAGTAATTTCTTATCAATTCTTTCTTGTTGTGGTCTTACGACTGGCTTATATCCTTTTCTCATGCTAGGCTCTTTGATTACCTTGTAAGTGAATCCAACAAAATGTATTGGCTTCTCTTTGATGTTAGTTATCAACGTCTTTTCATCTGATAGTTTTAGCTTTAAATTAGTTTCTAAGAATTTTGAAATTCTGTATTTCCATTTTTCAGCGTGTTCTTTACTATCAGTTAGGAGTATCCAATCATCTGCATATCTTATCAGATATGCAGGTTTAAGGTTTGAGTACCTGTGTAAAGATTGATATTGATTTCTTTTACTTGAATAATTATTTTGGGTAACTTTGTTTTCCCATTCCCTAGTAATCCATTTATCCATTTGGTGTAAGTAGACATTTGCTAGAATTGGACTTATGATTCCACCCTGTGGTGTTCCTAATTCATTTTTCTTACATTCATCCATTATTCCAGCTTTAAGCATTTCTTTGATAATCATTAATATTCTTCTATCTGCTATACCCATGTGATATAGCTTCTTAATTAATATTGTATGATTAACATTATCAAAGAATCTACTTATATCCCCTTCAACTATCCAGTAGTAACCTATTCTGTGGACTTGGTCTTTAACTCTTTCTAAAGCCATATGAGTATCTCGCCAAGGACGAAATCCATAAGAGTGTTGAAAGAATTGAGCTTCGAGAATTGGTTCAATAATTAATCTTACACATTCCTGAACTATCCTATCTTTAATCGTTGGAATTCCCAATGGTCGCTTTTCTTGTTTTCCGGGTTTAGGAATCCATTTCCTACGCACCATATCAGGTTTATAGTTTGTAAAACTATTTTGAATATCAGTTACAACCTCATAATAATCTTTTTGTAAGTAATCTTTATCAATAATCTTTTGGTCTATCCCTGGAGTTTTCGAGCCTTTATTTGCTTTGATATTATGGATAGCAGTCATTATGACAACTTCACTAGACATTATTTCTACCAGTCCTTTAAACTTAGGTATTTCTTTAGATTCAATGCACTTGGATGTTATCCTGTACATTTCATCTTGAATTTTCTTTAGTTCTGTTTCGCTTTTAGGTGCTTTGAATTTTTGAGCCATAAACATTCCTCCTTTCGGATTTTGTTTAGGTTTTAGTCAGGTATGCACAACGGCTTCCTCAAAACTTGCTAATTTGTTAATTATAAAATTGACTATGCCCCTTCGCCATGTAATAGGCTTTCCCTATCTCGAACTACTACGGGCTGCTGCCACCTGATTTCAATAGTCATTTCCTACTATTTAGATACATCACATTCTATTATGCTTAGCATTATCTATCAGGCTTCTTTTGTTCCCTATAATCTAGCTTTACATATTACCTTAGTGTCCGTGTCTACTCCGTCAGCCATTCTTTTATCCTCTGTAGGTGGATTAAGAACTCATATCCTTTTTGGATATAAGCAGTAACAAGGAGAACATAAGCCTTTACTGCGACTGAAATCCCCTTCGGGATTATAAATCTTCAGTTCGATTTACCCTACTTCACGAAGCGTGCCTTCCACGATTCTTCCTAGCTATCAAGCAAATAGCTCCAATACACATAGTAATTTTTTAGCACCCCACATTACTTCTCTACCATCTCAGGTCGATTTTCACGTGTCTTCACCGAGCTTCATACCAACTATTAATAGAAATGGTCAGCATGTCGGAGGATTAGGTTTTAGTGTACCTACATTTACACCATTCAGGATTTTCACCTGTAATTTCAATTATAGAGTTCATGAATTCCTATTATAAGAATTTCATGTCTGCTTTTAGTTCTTGTTTCCAAGAGTGTTGTGCAGAAACAAAACGCACATATCCCAATAAGGTGGATGCCAATATATGAAATTATTTCTTTCTTTAATATCATTTTCTATCAAGTCAAATTTTGAACTTTCTCCTTGTAAGCCATTTAAGTCATAACAATTAGTTACTATATTTAACTCTCTACCAACATCAGCAGTTGTGAAGCTTCCACTCATATAATCACTTATTTCATCAAACTTATAAACTGAATGTAAATCTATTAATAATTTTCCTGTAACATTTCCCCTATATTTATTATTTCCGTACTCTCCCCTATTTGGATAAGAAACTATACTTTTCATTTTGACATCTCCTTTACTTATTATTTATAAAAGGTGTTCCCGAAGAACACCTTTTGATTAGTATTCTTCAGGAAGTAAGATAGTGATTAATAAACTTTTTATTGAATAATCATACTCACTCATAATCCAAATTTTATGTTTATTTATCATATAAACTCCCATAAATATATCTTCATACTTTGAATTGGGATTTTTTAATAATTCATTTTGAAATTCTTTATCTTCATTACATAAAATTCCCCAATCATCAGAATGGAATTTTAATAAAGCTGACATCAAATCTTTATCTTTAAATTCTCCACTTTCAATTAAATAATTAATTCCATTTGTCATAACTACTCTTAACTTCATAGATAGCACCATTCCTTTCATGTTGTTGTTTTTTTGTTGAGCCTAAGACTACATATAGAAGTGAGTTGTAAAGGAAAATGAAGTAAAAATTTTTGGCTGCTATTCCTGGTAAGGATCATGGCCGACAAAAAATTTTATGGAATGGCTTTACAACTTGAATGGAGATATGATAGGCTGGTACATCAAAAAAACAAGATAAAAAAAGAAGTCCTTTGGGGACTTCTTACCTATTTGGATGCACTCCATCGGGACCCGATTATAGCAAAAAGAAGCTTAGATATTCTTTGCTTTAGATTGGTCGCTCGGATAGATGGAACAATGTAAAGTAGTAGAATATCTTAGCTTATTGAAGCGTTATAATTGGGTGATGGGATTAGTGCCTGGAAAAATAACATACTTTTAAAATAAAAATATTTATTATTTAATTTATTAATCTTTATAATTATTAACTTTATAAGTTTTTAATTAACTTATAGCCTTCAATAGTAAAACCATTTTTCTCATAAAAATAGATTAAGCGGTCTTTATGTTCAAAATCTACAGGAGATAAGCTACCTTTTAATTTTGTAATACCATGTTTTCTAGCAGTATTCTCCATAAGTTCTAAAGCTTTGCTACCAAGACCTTGTGAATGATTATTAGGTTGCATATCTATTATGTAAATATAATCACTATTTAACTTATAATCAAATATTCCTTCTTTTCCATATTTAGAAAATGCAGTTATTGTTCCATGCTTATCAAAAGAATTTTTACTATCTAATATATTTACTAGAATTATTTCATTACCAAGTTTATCTATCATTTCTTCTTGGGAAATATCAACATTAGACAACCTATAAGAATATTTAAAATATTCTACATTATAAAGCAAATTATCAATATCTTTATATTTCATATAAATTTGAATATCTTCTTGTAATTCGAGGTTTTTTGAAATAAAGTTTTCTTCTAAAGAAGAAAACTTTATTTCATCAACATAGTGATAAATTCTCCAAGTTAAATCTTTTTGATAAATCCATATTTTAGGACCAGCAGATTTAATATTATATATATCATTAAAACTTATTCTGTAAGCATCTCCTTTTCTTTCAAGTTCTAGTGTAATACTATTAGATACTCCAGTAATTTTATAAGATTTTAGAATATAACTATATTCCATAGTACCAATCATGTCTTTATTAATTGCTAAGTTTATTTCTTGTTCAAGTGAACAATATAAAATTTTATCTAACCATTTAAAATCATTTTCTAAATTTATTTGGCTATCATGTTTATTATTTTTAAAATCATCAATAGCAACATTTTGTGTTACATAAGTGTTATCTATATTTTTCTTGTTATTAATATTATCCTTTATTATATTAATTATATCTTTTATCATTAATATCAACTCCCTTTTATTTAATAGTATATTATAATATTTCAATTTGAAGTTAAAGTGTTCCCGAGGAACACTTTAAACTTTATTTTATTTCATCTTTCAAAGTTCTAAGAATTGAAGTAGCCATCATAGTTTTATCAAGTTGTTCTAATATATCATCAGTTATAACAATTTTATTATCTTTCATTTTTCTATGTTGTTTAAGGATAGATACTAAACCTTGATACACGCTTTTTAAATCTGCTACTAATTTATAATTTTCTTTAAATTCATCAGATTTATCTTTATTCTCTTTAGACTTTGCTTTCATTTCTTCTAATTCTTTTCTATAACGTTCCTTTTCTTCTTTATTAGAATTAGCTTCATTTTTTATATTTTCAATTTCTGCTAAATATTTATTATCTAAATCTTTTTTAAGTTCTTCTCTTAATTGATTTTCAAGCGCCTTTATTTCTTCCTCCGACTTATTTTCACTTTTATCTAATTCACTTTTTAATCTTAAAACTTCATCACTTATAAGTTTCTTACTTCTAAGAGCTTCGTCTTTCTCATTCTCTATTCTTTTTATCTCAACTGATTTTTCATTTTCTATTTTTCTTATTTCAACTAACTTTTCATTTTCTAACTTTTTAAGTTCATCAGCTTTTTCTTGTTCAAGTTTCTTTAGCTTTACTTTTAACTCTGTAGCTTCCTCCTTACTAATTTCAACTTTATTATTTATTATATCTAAAATTACCTTTTGATTTTCTTCACTTAAACTTGCAAATTCACTTGCATTAGCGATTGTAAGTCCACCACTTTTTAATATTTCACTAAGTTCGGGAATAAGATTTTTATTTATTCTTTCATATCTTCCTACTTGTGTTGGAGATAATTTTAAGTCATTGGCAATTATTTCTCTTATCTTTCCTGGAACTTTCTCACCATTTTTCTTTTTAGTTCTATATAGTTCAGTAAGTCTTTTTACTTGTTCAAGTTTCTCTATTTCTGTTAATTCTCTTGTTTGAGCATTAGCTTGAATAAGAATAATTTCACTATCAATATCATTTGCTTCAATAACCTTACAAGGAACTAAAGCAAATATTTTATTACCTTCTTCAACTAATTTTGTAAGAGCTGTATATCTTCTCTCACCACTTATTAACTCATATTTTCCATTATCTAATTTTCTAACTACTAAATTATGGTTTAATCCATTCATTTTTATATCTTCTGCCAATTCATCTACATTAACTATTTCATAGAAATTTTTCTTATTTCTTTCAATATCTTTTATATCTATATATTGAACATTGAAGTTGTTTTTAGCTTCAATTTCATTTGCTTTCTTAACATTTTGTGATACTTGATTTAACATTCCCTCGCTTAATGAAAATTTCTTACTCATATTTATAACAACCTTTCTTTATTTAACTACTTTTTATTGGGGGGTGTCCCCGAAGGACACCTACATTTTTAAAACACTTCTTTACAAAGTTCCTTATAATTAATACTTGCCCTAGCCTTTTTATTGCTGAATACTACTGGACAATCAAAGGTACTTTCAACTACCTTAACATTTTGTTTTATTGTAGTATTAAACATCTTATCTCCTAGTAGATTTTTAAGTTCTTTCTTTATAAGCCTATTTACTGTTGTTGCACTATCCATTGTTATAAAACAACCTTTAAAATTAAGATTTGGATTAAATTCGTCTTTCATTTCTTCAATACTTTCTAGTAAATATTCAAGTCCATCAAGAGCAAATTTATCAATCTTAATAGGAACAAAAACTTCATCAGAAGCACATAGAGCATTAGTTGTAATCATATTTAGACTAGGTGGACAATCTATCAAACAATAGTCATATTCATTATTGATATTTTTAAGAGCCTTTGATAATCTGTTTTGCTGACTTCTTGTATTATCAATAAGAATACTTCTATCAGCAAAGGTTAATTTTATATTAGCAGGTAAAATATCTATATTCTCAAAATCTGTTTTCTTTATTGCCTTATGTATATCTAAATGCTTATCAAGTAAAACATCTGATACAGTTAAATCTTCCATACTATAGGCTTTAAATAGCTTTGTAAGGTTGCTTTGAGGGTCAAGGTCTACTAATAATACCTTTTTACCTTCTTGGCTTAAACAAGCGCCTAAATTAGCAGTTGATGTTGTTTTTGCTACTCCACCTTTTATATTAAAAATTGATACTTTTTTCATAATTAATTCCTTCTTTCTTTAAAATATTTTTATTTGATATTTATTTATATTGTGATGTCCCTGGGGGACACCGATTAATTACTTTTTAAAAACTTGTATGTATCTAACTTTACGAGGTACTTTCTTACCTTTGATAGATACTAAATATTCATGCCCTTGGGAAACATATAAAATATTGAAATCTTTTAATTCCTCAATATCTTTAATTTTCATATCCCCCAAAAGGTCAACTCTCATTTTTGATTTATCAGCTATCTTTTTATCAGTAGCAGATAAGAAAATTTTGTATTGGCACATACTATCAACTCCTAAAATATAAACTTTAAATTAGCACTCCTACCGTCGTGTTGTTGTTTTTTTGTTGAGCCTAAGACTACATATTGGAGTGAGTTGTAAAGGAAAATGGAGTAAAAATTTTGGGCTGCTAACTGCAGATTCAGTTGGCCGACAAAAAATTTTATGGAATGGCTTTACAACTTGAACGGAAATATGATAGGCTAGTGCCTCAAAAAAACAAGATAAAAAAAGAAGTCCCTAAGGACTTCTTACCTACTTGGATGCACTTCATCGGGTACACGCTTATAGCAAAAATAAGCTTAGATATTCTTTGCTTTACAGTGGTCGCTCGGTAGATGGAACAATGTAAAGTAATGGGATATATTAGCTTATTGAAGCGTTTTAAGTGGGTGATGGATAATAGAATCAATTAAATTTCAACTTAGAGGATATCTGCTTTTAAATATTCTAATCCTAAACATTTACATATTATTATTCGGTTATGCCCTTCATATATGTAATATTTACCATCATCTTTTACTAACTTTAATTTTTCATCAAATGAATTATTTTGCATCTTATTAAATAATTCTTCTTTTTCTTCTTCATTTTTAGGAAAATTTTTATCAAATCTCTTTAATAAAGGTAAAGCTATAATCCATGGTAAATATGAATAATTAGGGTGAGTAACACCTATAATATCTTTTAGATAAACTTTTTCACTTTTTATATTTTCTGAAAAAGTTAATGTTTGAGAAAATTTTGTTTCTTTAAGAAGCTCTTTTTCTATTTCAGATTCCCAAAAATCTTTATATAATAAATCTATCTTTTTAACATTTTCAATAAATTCTTCTTCTGAAACGACTATATTAAAAACTCCTGGATTTTCTAATTTGTAAGATATCTCTTTTAAAATTTTATAATTTTCTATCATTTTATTTAAAGTTTCTCTTTTCATAATCCACCCAATTATAATAAATTTTAATTAATTACTTTTTATTTAATTATTGTATAAAGCATATTTTGCTTACTTATTATTAACATCAATATAAACATTGGAATATTGGCTATTTCCAGGCCCTTTATATTCTCTACTTATATTTAAAACTTCAAAATTCTCTTTAATTTTTTCTATAGCAATATCTTTTTCTTCATCATCAGCATAAGTTAATCTAATTTTAATCATCTTTCTTACCTACCTTAACATTTCTATAATACAAAGCACAATAACCATTTCTTACCCTAAGAAATGCGTAAATCTCTTCACCTTCATAAACTGGCTGTTTAATTTCTTTACACCTAGTTTTAGATAACAAAACATCTTTAAATGCTCTATATTCACTTTGCTGGATCATAGGCTTTTTAGTAGTTCTACAATATTCAGCAGTATAGAAACCATAACTATTTAAAACAGGCACTTTCTTTTTTTCCCTCAATACTAGACCTAATTTTTCCTTCATCTTCTTTATTTTTTTCTCTAACTTAACAACCTTCTCATTTTCTTCTCTATATAACCTATAATTTTCATATCTAGCATTTCTTAATTCTTTATTTTCTTCTTTTAATTCAGAGTTTTTTTTCTTTAAGTTTTCTACTTCTTCCTTCAATAAATCATAATCACCTTGTAAAAAACTATCAACATAAATAGAAAAAGATTTAGGGGAATTATAGGATATATCATGTATTTTACACTCTAATAATTCCTGGTATTTAAAATCATCATAATTTTTAATTTCACCATAAAAATAACCTTTAATTCTTTTGGCTCCAATAGGATAAACCCTTAATTTTATAGAATTATTATTAACCCTTACCCATGCTTCATTTAAAAATTCTTTAACTGTTTTTCCGACATATTCTTTTCCATCATATCTATCTTCTTTATTTATCACTTTGTTATAACAGTATAAAGTTGCTTTACAATCAGCTAAACTATCGTGAGCATTATCTAAATAATACCCATAGTACAAACAACAATCATTTAATGATTTCCAAGTGTAGTTTCCATAAAATTCATTCCATTGACCATATATTTCAGCAAATTCTAACATTAAATCATAAATATTATTGTTAAATTTAACTCCATACTTATTTAAGAATCCTACTTCAAAATCTGCATTATAAATAATAATTTCAGCAGCATTAGTTAATATATCACTTAAAATTTCAACATAATCTTCAAAAGGCTTTTTATCTAAAACCATAGCTGGACTAATTTTATGTATTGCTTCTGCTTCTTCCCAACTAGTAATATTTTTAGGTTTACAATATTCATCTATTAAAACATTTCCATCTTGATCTATGGCACTTACTTGTAATATTTCATCATATTTAGCCCTTAATCCAGTAGTTTCAAAATCTAAAACAACTTTTCTATATTTCATAATTTCTCCCCTCAATTTTTTTGAATTGCGAATAAAAAAATACTGTAAATTCATTTTTGAATAATACAGTATTTTTATCATATTTTTAGTTTTCTTCTCTTTATCTCTTAAATAAGCTAATCAATAAACTGGAATTTGTAAACTAATCAATGCAAATTACTTTTGAAAATTTATCATTCACGATAATTGCCTGATGATTGTTAATTGGGCAAATATTCAAATCCGAAAATTCAGCCAATATCTTTTTGGTAACTTTCTTAAATGGTGCAGTAAGATAATGTGGAAGGACATAAAAATCAACTAAATTAAGACCCTTATCATCTTCTTGTGAATAATCCTCTGGTTTCTCATCCATTTGTTCAATATATGTGATTGTTGAAGCACATATAATTGCACCTGCTGACTCACCAATCATTAGTTTTCCATTCGTCATTTCTCTCTTCAGCAATTCATCGGCTCCCGATTTTCGTAATTGGTCAATAAGAAAAAATGAATTTCCACCAGTAAAATAAATAATATCTGCTTCTTCGAAAACAGATTTAATTGTTGAATATTCCTCCTTTGAAATATCAATTTCTGTTAATATTGATCCTATTTTTTTGAATAATTTTCTAGCGGAACCCACATAACCTGTATAGCCTTCGTGAATTGAAGCTGTCGGAATAAATGCAACTTTCTTATTTTCAAGTTCTTCTTTTATCAGATTTCCTACACTTGAAAAGTGTGAACATAAAAACAATTTCATCTATAATCTCCTTTGTAAATTCTAATTTATTTATCTGTAACTTAATATTATTATAACATCTTTATCCAATGCTGTATTATTCAATTTTCAAATAACATTTCTGTCGCACTTATTTCAAATTATGTTCTAATTTATTTATCTACAACGACTGATCTCCCAATGCCTGGATCATGTTTTATTTTTATAAAATTACAAACTAATGTTAAAGATGACACTTCTATAATTTCATCAGTAAACACATTTCTTATTTTAGCTTCAAAAGTATTTGTAAATTTAATGAAATCCCAAGCACTTCCTTCGTAAATTTTAGGATTATTTGCAACCGATTTAATACAAATTAACACAATATTATTTAGGGAATTATTTTTATTAGAATTATCAAGAATATCCATATAACCTCCATCTAATTTTTAATATAAACAAATTTCTTCTCATAAATTTTTCTCCATACTAATTCTGCAATATAATTACTCAATATCTTTTTTCTTCATATTTTTTAAATCTTTATTTTCTTTAGTTAACACCTCTATTTCTAAATTTTTAGAAGATATTACATTATTCAATGATTCTTTTATTGAGTTTAATTCATCTGATTTAAACTCAACATTTTCCTTTAATGTTTCCATAATATTATTAAGTTTCGATATTTCATTTTCATATTCAGCTTTTAATTTATCAAACCTTAATTGGCTTATTATAGCTTCATTATCTTTAATAGCTTCAATTTCAGTTTTCTTTATAGAATTAAAAGTATTAATAGTTCCTTGTAGCATTTCAACATTAACTTGTAAACTTGCATTTTTCCCTTCTAAAATTACTTTCTGCTCTTTTATTAATGCTATTTCTTTTTCCATATTCTCAATAGCCTTAGAACTATTTAAAATTTCCTTATTTTTATCTTGAATGATCTTATCCTTTTCTTTTATATCATTATTTAATTCAACTACAGTTTTATTAAGGTTTTCTATTTTTGAATCTAGTTCACCTTTTACTGTATTAAATCCAACTACAATAGCATTAGAATTACTTAGCTGCTCTTCCAGTTCCTTATTTTTTAATTCTAATTCCTTAACTCTATTAGCTAACTCAATATTAGCTAATTCTATCTTTTTATCTGAAGCATCTTTAATAGTTTCAAGCTCTCTATTTTTAGACATAATTTCTAATTGAGCCTTTGTAACAATTTTATCTATAGCTTTTATTAAAGTTGATGAAGCACCACTAATAGATTGTAATTCTAAACTACAGTCTAAAGATTGTAGCTTTAATGCTTCATTTGAGTTTTTTGTAAAATTCCAAAATATTTTTTCAAATAATTTAGTTTGAGATATACCTTCATCATCAGCCATACTTTTAAATTTTTGCTCAACATAATCACTAGGTCTAATTCCTAATGGTGCTTTTTGCTTCTTTTTCTCTTTTATAGTTTCTTCTTTCATCATAAGCCCTCCAATATTTTTATCTATACTTATATTATATCACTATTCGCAAGAGCAGTATATTGTTTTCTAAAATTAATATACTAAAATAAATTAGTATATTAATAGTATATTTGTATTTTTAATATACTATTAATAAATATTAGTATATTAATCAAAATTGATGTGAATTTAGTTTTGTTTTTCTATAAATTAAAAGAAAAAATAATAAAGTGTTCTCAGAGAACACTTTATATTAATTTATTGTTATTATATAAATTTCATAAAATAAGTAGTAAAAAAGTGTTCCCAAGGAACACTTTTTTACTATTTTCTTCATAAAATCATAATTTCTATTTATAACAATCAGGAATATCTTCAGTTACTAAAGAATCATCATCACAACTAATTTCATTACTATAATTTACTTCATTAATAGATGGAATAATTTCAGAATTAGTATTAGTAACATTATGTGTTACATTTGTGTTACTTGAGCTTGTATTAATATTTTCACTATTATTTGCTTTTAAAGATATAGCATTATTAAAAAGTAACTCATTAAATTTATAAGAAATATCATCAGTATTATTTTCAGAAACATATTTATAAATTAAATACCTTACAGTTTCAGAAAAATTAGTTTGATTCTCTATAAACTCTTTAATAATAGGACTATCAGTTTTTTTAAGTCCAAATGAATATACAGATCTTTTCTTTTTTTGAGTATCAGCCATAAAATTTCACCTACCCGAATTACTTATTTTTAGATTGAATATACTTAGATTTTAAAACTCCGAAAATTTTACTGTTAGCAAAATTGTATAAACCTTTAGCTTCTAAAGTAACAGCGTATTCTTTTGGAATATAAAGAAGTTTAATCTCAGCTCTATCACAGAAATTCTTTAAGTTTGCTTCTAAATAATTTCTCATAAAGATAGAACCACCACCATATACACAAACAACATCAATTTCATTATTAGCTTTTTGAATTTCAGTTTTAATATGATGTAATATTTCTTCTGATTCTTCATCTATATATTGTTCTACAATTTCCATAGCATCATCATGGAATTTATGACTATTATCAATTAATATTCTTGAATAATCTTGTCTACTAAATTTGCTTAATCCTTTTAATGCTTTAAATTCCTCAATAGCTTTATCTATAGCATGACCTATTCCATTATTAGTACCTTTTATAAAGTCTGGATTAAATTCTATTCCCTTAGTTATAGGAAATTCAGAAGTACCTTCACCTATAGCTGCATGAAGAACTCTAGCATCTTTAAAATAATCATTATTTAGCTTACTATTATTTTTAAGATTATATTCTTTAAATATATTGTTATCACATTCTTTTAAAGCGAAAATGCTTGTTACACCTTCAGGTATTACTTTAACAAATTCAAAATCTATTTTAACCCTAGCTATTGAATTACCAACATGAACTGTTACTATATGTGATTTATTTAAGAACTTATCTGCAAACTCTAATGACTTTTTATGTGAATAGTAACTAATAGGTAAAGCAGTTGTCATATCAACCTTTATGTTAATAATATCATCAAAATTATTAAATTTATTATAGTATTCCCTTACTCCAAATCCAGCAATTTGAGATAAAGTATTAACCATTACTATATCACTTTCAATTTTATTATTATCTATTCCAACTTCAATATTTCTAACTTTTTGCCCTGATTTCAAAGCATAATTTCCAATATAATATATACCTGATGGATCTTCACAAGTAACTATTAAATTATCAGAAATATTTTCT
This sequence comes from Clostridium sp. K04, assembly GCF_019734375.1. Taxonomy (NCBI): domain Bacteria; kingdom Bacillati; phylum Bacillota; class Clostridia; order Eubacteriales; family Clostridiaceae; genus Clostridium; species Clostridium sp. K04. The sequence continues at coordinate 42,364 of NZ_JAASHD010000024.1, read as the reverse complement.
AAAACATATTCCTTGTTTACTTCATCTAAATTAGGTAACTTTCTAACCTTAGCAAAAACATTAGGTTGAGCTATTGAAACACCGTTAATTATTAAATCATGCTCACTATTCCCGTTATCATTTCCTACTTTTAATATAATTTCTTTATCATTCATCCTAAATCCCTCCATACAATACGTTATTAATAAAAATGTATTACAAATATATTTCATATTTACATTGTAATATATTCGTAATACAAAATCAATACAAAATATATAAATATAATAAAAATGTAATGCGAATATAATAAAAATATATTTCAAATGTAATATATTTTTCGATTTTAATGCAAATGAAATACAAATGCAATGATAATGTATTACATTTGTATTAAAAATACAATAACATTGTATTATCAATATTATGTTAATTTTTAACATATATATGTTATAATGATAATATGGTATGTTACAAATATATTTTAAGGAGAATTTGTATGGTTGATATAAATATTGATGAAATTGTTAAATATGTAAATAAAAAACTAAAAATAGGATTAAACGTAGGTCAAATAGAAAAAGAAATGAAAGTTGGAAAAGATTCAATAAGAAAAAAGCTAAATAAAAATGGATATAAATTTGATAATAATAAAAGACAATATATAAAAATAAAAGAAAATAATGATAATACTAAAGAAATACCAAATGTTAAAAAAACAAAAGAAGATATTATTAAAAATGATAATAAAACTAAAAGTGTTCCCGAAGAACACTTTTTAACACAAGAAGAAATAAAGATATTAAAAGTTATTGCAAAAAATTATAATAAGACGAATACAGAGTATAAACTGGAAGGTGAAATAAAAGCTAGATCATTTAAAACATATAAGAATGTAGTAGATAAATTTGTAGCGTATTGTAAAGAAAATAAATTATGTCAAAAAGATTGTATAGCAATAGCATTATTAGATTTTATGAATAAATAGCAAAAGTGTTCCTAGGGAACACCTTTGCTATTTACTTTCTAAAAAATTTTTCAAACAAATAGGAAGCTCATTAGTTTCATCTATTGTTTTATCATTATCGCTACCATATAACAAAGTATCTTCAATTTCTTTTAATTTTTCTTCAGAAGTACCAGGCTCGAAATTAACAAAAGATTTTGGATTTATATTTGGATCATTTTCTTTTATATTTGAAAGAACAGAAGTTAAATATTTTACTGGAGCTCCAATCTTTTTCTTTTTATTATTTTCCCCCATTATACAAATAGCATTTTCTAATAATTCGGTTCCATATTCCTTTTCAAGTTTTTCTAATGTACTTATTGCTATTGGTTTCATACCATATTCCTTAAATATTTTTTCATAAGAATTATCTTTGCATGGAGCATTGGCTTCTACTATTACATCATCACTGCTAAATTCATATTGTCTAGTTTCAAAATCAGTACAAGTAAATTTAATTTGTGTTACTCTTCGTCCTGATTTTAACTCTTCATATTCAACTTTCATATTTAATTTTTCGTTTATTTCTTTTATAGCTGGTTTCAATACTTTCTTTTTAAAATTACCATAAACATCATATGAAGTTCCAGGGAAAATATCACATACTTCTTTAATTTGTTCAACTAAGTATGTTTTAGTTACAGAAATATTATTTCTGCTCCATATTCTTAGCATCTGATATATTTTTTGTGTATAAAATCCTTTTGCCTGTCTAACCATCTTTAAATCAATTGGGCTATACCCAAATTCTGTATAAGTCATTAATGCCATATAAACATTTTCGCTCATACTACAAGTAAAAATATCTAAATCATTGTCATAAATATACTCAGCTATTAAGGTTGCTGAGTAATCCCTTCTCCCTAATTTAAATTTAATATTTACCCCTATAAATTTGTCTAATACTTTTTTAATTTCTTCAATCGTTGTTTTATCATTATTAGTTATTATGCTTTTAATTTCCTCTCTGCTTAGTTTTGCAGTTCGCCAATTTAAATCCTTTGTTATTTGACATCTTTGTAGTAAAGTATCATATAATTTAAACTCAGAACTAGTTATAGTTTTATTAGCACTAGCCAATATTAAACCATTTGGTTTAAATAAAATCTCGTTATTATCCATTTTCTAACCTCTCTATTTTAAAAGTATACTATAAATATACAACTAGTACCATTTGCCAGTCAAGTACTAATTAAATCCCAAAAGGTACTAATTAAATCCCAAAAGGTACTAATTAAATCCCAAAAGGTACTATTTAAGTCCCAAAAGGTACTATTTAAGTCCCAAAAGGTACTATTTATCCTTCCTAAATATAGTAAAATAGCCATTTGTAGCTTGTCTAAATACATTAAATACATTAAAAACTTTAAATACATTAAACTACTGTTGAATTATTATGTAAAATAATAATTATTTTTTCATAAATATAATACGGAAATATGCTATAATTTATTTATCTATATATCGTACAAAGATGGGTACGGTGGTTTGTACATTTTTCCACCTTGGCTATTGGTGATTTATCACTAATGAGCAAAAGGTGGTGGTATTGGAGATGCAGGAGATTATAATAATCGGGGTTATAGTATTAGCTCTAATTAGAATGATATTGAAACATAACAAGGACTTTTCATTGGAATTACAGGTAAAGATACTTGGTTTGAATATAAAAATCCAAAGCAAAGAAAAAAAGCACCCATCTAGCAAATAGCGTGCTTTTTTCTTAATTTAAAAATCATTAAATTTCACCAATAGCCCGAAAGCTAAAAATGTTCTGATTAGGTTAGTGTTAGTAGCACTAACCTTTTCTTATTTATATTATATCAAAAATATAGTTAAAATAAACAAAAAAATTAAATAATATTATGTTTTTTAAAACTAAAAAAATTATTATCTCCAATAATAATATGGTCTAAAAAATTAATACCAAGAATCTTACTACTTTTATTAAAAAGTAAAGTTTCTTTAATATCATGATTACTTGGAGTAGGATCACCACTAGGATGATTATGAACTAGAATTATACTAGTAGAATTAGTTATTATAGCAGTTTTGAAAACTTCAGAAGGTGTAGTATTCAAAGTATTAATAGAACCAATTGAAACAATAGATATTGATGATATGTAGTTTTTTGAATCAAGAGTGATAGATAGTAAAAATTCTTTATCATAATTATTAAAAAATTTTTTTATATAATTATAAGTATCAATAGATGAGGAAAGTTTTTTTCTCAAAAAGGAAAGTTTTTTGTTTTTTTTAATACAGTTTCTTGAATATAAATTTTTTTCATATAAAATCTCCTTATATATAAAATTTTTCAAAAATATTATATAAGAGATAAAAAAGTAAGATAATATTTTTACATTATCTTACTTTTTTTATTAAGGAATATATTCATCATTATCTTCAGCTATTTTATGTTGATACATTGAAAAATCTTCATCATAATATACATTCTCATCGTTTTCTTTTAAATTAGTATTACTAATATTATTTTTAATAAAATCACTTTTATTAGGGTTATCAATATTAAATTCAGCTAGGAAGTAATTTAGTGAATCAATATCAATTTTTGACAGTTTATTTAAAATAGGTAATATTTTCTTATTGTAGATTTGAATTTCTTCAAGCAAATTAAGAGATTTATTAGAGTTAATTAAATCTATATTAAAGTCATTAGTATCAGTACGATTTATCTTATCATTAACTAAATCATCAAGGGTACAATTCATAATATCCGATAATTTAATAAGAGTATATATATTAGGGTCAATTTTTCCAAGTTCATAATATGAAAGCGTTGAACGAGAAATTTCTAATTTATCAGCAAGTTCTTGTTGGGTTATTTTATTTGATTTTCTAAAGTTTTTAATCTTATTACCTAATATAGTCCATTCCATTTTTAAAACCTCCTATATATAGTTTTATCAATATTTGATTAATAAAACTATAAAAAAGATTTTTATGACAATAAATAAGTCAAAAACTTAAAATTTGAGTAATATATTGACAAAAATATTTATTTTATGTTATTATTTGAACATAGTATTTTCAAAAAAATAAAAGTATTATATAAATTTGAAATTTAGGAAATATAGGGAATGAGGGAATTTTCCACCCTAACGGTTTGGGTGAATCATACACTTTTTTGGAATAAAGTAAAATTAATATAAATTTAAAGGTAAAAAATAGCAAGATAATAACCAGTATATTATCTTACTATTTTTCATAATTAGAGGATGGTTTGCTTTTAAATTCAGAATCATCAACAATATATTCATTATTTTTTGAGATTAAAGGTAAAATAGAATCTATTTTATTTCTAATACTCAATAGCTCAAATTCAATATTAATTGAATTTAAATTTATAAGTTTTGATTGTGATTCATTATCAAAAACTAAGTAATCTAATGAAATATTAAAATTTTCAGATAGTTTAATTAATGAATTAAGTGAAGGAGCAATTTTCCCGGATTCATAAGCAGAAATAGCTTGTTTAGTAGTTTCAAGTATTTCAGCTAATTGACTTTGAGTTAAATTATTAGATAATCTTAATTTTTTTAGTTTTTCTGGAAAATTTTCTAAATACATATATATCACCTATTATATTTATAACCTAATTTGATAAGGAAAATAAGTATAAAACAATTAAGTAAATAAAAAAGTTACTTAAGTAATCAAATAATTGACAGAAGTATTTGTTTTATGTTATTATTTGAACATAGTATTAAAAAATAAAAGTGTTATATAAATCAAAAATTTAAAGGAAATGGGAATTTTCCACCCTAACGGTTTGGGTGAACTATACACTTTTTTAGGAGGGTTTATGGTTAATAAGGGAAGTTGGAGAGAAGATGATAAAATATTAATAGAAATGTTTAATAATGGTTGTACAGCTTTAGAGATTTCTATAAAATTAAATAGAACAAAAGAATCAACTCAAAAAAGAATACAATATTTAAAAAAGAAAAAAATTATATTTGAACTTGATAGAAAACTAAAGCAAATAGAATTAAGAGAAATAAATAAGGCAATAAACTATGAAAATAGTAAACTTATGAGTGATAGTTCATTAATTAAATCAAGTTTATCAGCGTATAAAAATAATTCTAAAGGGGATTTAGTTTTAGATACAGAAAAGGCTAAAATAAATGGATATGAATATACTTACGATATGCCAAATAAATTAAGAAATAATGAAGGTAGGGAGTATGATAAAACCTTTATATATAGAAAAACAAGTTAATAATTTACAGGACTTTTTAGTAAAGGGATTACAAAAATATAAAATGCAAATTTTAATAATGGGACTGTAAGTTTATCAAGGGGAGTTTTTCTCCCCAATAAATAAAAGTGTTCCTCGGGAACACAAAATAATATAAAGTCAGAGGTGTATTATGAATTTTGAAAAAATAAAAGAAATTTTAAAAAATAGGAAAGTACAAATAATAGCAGGAACAGTAGCTGGAGTTTTATTATTAACAGTAGCTGGAACAATAATATTAAATAATAACAATTTAGAAAATAAAAATATCGTTGTAGAAAAAGATGATAAAAAAGCTTCTAATAAAGAAAATAATGAGATAAAAGAACAATTGGAAGAATTAAAAAGTATAGATACATCTAATATGTCAGATGAAGAAAAAAAGGAGTTGGAAAATAAAATAGCAGATACGGAAAAGAAAGTAGCTAATAATAATTCTGAATCAAGTGAAGAAGTTAGCTCTAATACTTCAACATCAAAGTCAAATTCTTCTTCAACAACTATATCAAATAGTGGTACAAGCAATAGCACAAATATAGGAGATAATTCTAATAGTAAACCATCTAGTGGAAGTTCTTCTAATTCAAATACTAGCAATAATACAGGAAGTTCTAGTAATGGTTCAACGGGTGGAAATACTACTAATAAAGAAGAAACTCACACTCATAACTGGATACCAATTACTAGTGTAGTACACCATGAGGAGCAAGGACATTATGAGAAAATTTTGGTTAGTGAAGCTTGGACAGAAGAAGTTCCAATTTATGAAGATAAGGAAGTTATGATATGTAATGATTGTGGAGTAGAATTAAATGCATCTAATTGTTATGACCATGTAGAAAATCATTTATTAAACGGTGGAAAAGGAAGTTGGAGAGAAGAATGGAAAAAGGTTCAAGTAGGAAGTAATAAAATAAATCATGATGCAATATATCAAGATAAATGGATTATCGACAAAGCAGCTTGGGATGAAACAGTTACTACTGGATATAAATGTAGTGGTTGTGGAGAAACTAAATAGTATGATTTATAAAAAGATAGAAAAGTTTTTTGATAAATATTTTGAAATTATATTAAAAATAGTATTAATTATAAATGCAGTTATGATAGTGATTTTATTTTGCATGATAAATACTTAGAAATTAAGATGTTTCATATAGTAATAAAAATATTAAAAAGTGTTCCCGAAGGACACAAAATATTAATAAGTTAATTTGATTAAAAAACACCTAATTATAGGTGTTTTTTTAGTACAAAAAATTATGTAACATAAAGAACTTCAACTATTAAATATAGTTGGAGTTTTTTAATTGCATAATTGAAAGGGGGAATTGCAATGGATACTTGTGTAATGTGTGGAGCTATTGTATTAAATGGGAACCATGTTTGTAAGTATTGTAGAGAGAAGATTGAAAATGAAAAAAATAAGGAGGGATGACAGTGAGAAAACTTAAAAGAATTTTAAGTTTAGTTCTAACTATGTGTATTTTTATAGGAATGGGTAGTGATATAAAAGCACAAGCACAGACTATAGAAGAAGTTGCTAAGTTAGAAATTAAAGTTAAAGGTGAAGGTACTGTTATTGTTAATGATGGCTATTCAGAATATTCTTTGGAGGATAATGATGTATTAAGAGCTAATGCAACTGTAAATAGTGATTTGAAATTAACAGTAACTCCTAATGATGGCTATTTAATATCATCTGTAAGTGGGGTTGATTCTCAAGTTGGAGAAAATGGAAACAGTAGGATATATGAAGTTAGTACAAAATTAGATGGTACTTTTATTGATGTAAGCTTTGAAAAAGAAACTAAAGAAGAAGTTGAAAATGAGATTAAAGAAGAAACTAAAGAAGAAGTTAATAATACAAAAGAAGAAGTTGAAAGTGAGATTAAAGAAGAAGCTAAAGAAGAAGTTAATAATGAAATTAAAGAAGAAAAAAGTGTATCTGAAGAAGCCAAGAAGTTTATTGCAGAATATGAATCAGGTAACTATGATTCTTCAGAATCATTAGAATTTAGAAAGTCTTTAGTAGCTACTAATAATTTAGAAGATTATGTAGATGAAGATTTCTTCTTTAAAGAAGATTATTTACAAGAATTAGAAGATACTTATTTAGGGGATTTACTTACTCTTATAAGATTATCTTCAAACTCTATTACATCTACAGATGAATTATTCGATGCTTATTATAAAGTAGATGCTAGGTATAGTTTAATACCATCTGTTAATAGGATGGTTAGATCAAGTTTCGATAGTTCTTCATTAAACTTAGCTATGGCTAGAAGTGTAACAGTTATGAGACCTAATCATAGTAATATTTCTGCACCAGAAAATAGTGTTACTTACTATGAGGGTGGGTATTTTATGGGACAAACTGGTGTGTATTCTGTTAATGGTAGAGCAGCGTTTTGTGCTGACCATACTAAGGCAGATCCTCCATCGGGAACTTTATTAGCTAATGTACATGAAGAAACTAATGACCTTATTAGAAAGATACTATACTATGGTTCAGAAGGACCAGCTCAAATAGGTGGTTGGACTTACAATTCTTTAAGATTAGGTACTGCAATGGCAATATCTAATATTAGACATGGTACTAGTAAAACTATGGGGGTTAGGTTGACAAATGCAGTTGCAGGTTTAGCATCTCCACCATCGTCTTTTAAGGCGTATATTGGAGATCCGTCAAATTCTTATTATCAATCTATTGCTTTTTGGGAATACAGTCCTAAGGGTTCATTGCAGATATCCAAATCTTCTGCTGATCCATCTATAACAAATGGAAATAGTTATTATGATATAACTGGGGCTGAATATGGAGTATATACTGGTTCTAATGCAACTGGTCAAATAGCAACCCTTACAATAGGTTCCAATGGTTGGTCTCAAGAGATATCTTTAGATGCAGGAACTTACTATATTAAGGAAATTAAGGCTCCTAAGGGATATGCATTAGATAGCAATATTTATCCAATAACTGTTACTTCGGGGAGTAGGGCTACAATGAATTTTACTGACAGACCACAAACTGACCCAGTTAGTATTATATTAAGTAAAGTAGATGCTGACACAGGGAATGCATCTCCTCAAGGTAATGGTACATTAGCTGACGCTCAATTTACTATTAGATTTTATGCAGGAGAATATAATGATGGTATTAATCCAGGAGATTTAGGAATAGCTCCTACAAAGACTTGGATACTAAAAACAGATTCTAACGGACGTTGTAGATTAAATGATGCTTACAAGGTATCGGGAGATAGTTTTTGGTACAATAGTCAAGGATTACCAACGTTGCCACTAGGTACTCTAACAATTCAAGAGACTAAAGCACCTATTGGATATAAGATAAATTCAGAAATTTTTATAAGAAGAATAACACCTAATGGTACGGCTGAAGGTGTTAGTACTTACAACGAACCAATAATAAAAGAAGATTCTTTAAATTTTGTTATAAAAAAGGTTCAAAGTGGAACTTCAACTTTAATACCTAATGCTAAGTTTAGACATACTTTACCTGATGGTACTACAGAAGAATTACAAACTGGTTCAAACGGTGAAGTAGTTATTAGAGGTTTAACTCAAGGTATTCATAAAATAGTTGAATTTGAAGCTCCTGAAGGCTATGAAGTAAATAAAAATGAATTTGTGTTTGAAGTTAAGTCAGATAATACAATAAGTGTTATTTCTAATACAACTAATATGGGTATGAGTTATTCAGAGTTTGAAGGTGATGGAATTTTAACAGTAAATGATGAGGTTAATCCATTTAGTATAAGATTAACAAAAGTAAATGATAAAGGGGCAGTTCTTGAAGGTGCTGAATTTACTTTATATTCAGATAGTGATTGTAATAATGCAATAGAAACACAATTAAGTGATGGAAATGGTAATCTTAAATTTAAAAATTTAAAACCAGGAACAAAATATTATATGAAAGAAACGAAAGCTCCTGAAGGGTATAGAATACCAGTAGATATCTTAGGAAGAGTTCATGTTTATGAAATATATGTAGAATCAACACCTGTTAATAATGTGTTTGATTACTATATAGACGGTGTTAAATACACAGTAAATGATACAGATTCTAGTAAGGATATATATTTAGCTGGAAATAAATCAGATAGAGAAGTAAATATAAAAGTTGTAAATATAATAGGTATGAAGTTACCTAAAACGGGTTCATGGTTAATGATACCTATATTATTAATTGGAGTAGGATTGATGTCTTATTCAGTTTTTTCAAACAAAAAGAAAATGAAAGTAGATAAAGGGGAATAGGGTAATGATAAGCAAGAAAACAAGAAAAATATTTTGTTCAGTATTATTGGCTGGAATAATAGTAGGTCAAATGAGTTCAATAAAGGTTTTTGCAGAAGCAAATACACAAAGTATAGTAGATGTAAGAGCTGAAGTAGGAACTCCAGGGGGAGTAGCAAATTTAGGTAAAGGAAGTGCACAAATAACTATTTCAGGAAATAGTGGACAAACATTAGTAGGGAAAAAGTTTAATGTGTACAAGCTATTTGATGCTGAAAACTCAGCAGGGTTAGAATCAATTAATTATACAATAAATCCTACTTATAAAACTCCATTACAAAATGTAGTAGGTAAGAAATTAAATAAAGCAGCAGCTCAAGTAACTGAATATGAAATAATTGATTATATTCAATCTTTAAATACTAATAAAGTTGAAGGTGCTCATGCAGATCAAACTTTAGAAGGTAGATATAGTGATTTCAGATACTTTGTAGAAGAACTAAGGGATGAAATTAAAAAGTTAAATATTAAAGGTGATGTTGTTAATGTAAGTGAAACTAAGGCTGATAATAGCATAGTTATTGCAGGATTAGACTATGGGTATTATGTTGTTGATGAAGTAACGGCTGTAGATGATACTCATTCAGCAAGTTCACTTTGTATGGTGAATACTGCTAATCCAAATGCAGAAGTACAAATAAAGTCAGATTATCCTTCTGTAATAAAGAAAATACAAGAAGATGATAATAAAGATAGCATAGGAAATAGTGGCTGGAATGATATAGGGGATTATGAGATAGGTCAAACGGTTCCTTATAAATTTGAATCAAATGTACCAAACATGAATGGTTATAATACTTATTATTATTGTTGGCATGACAAAATGAATGAAGCTTTAACTTTTAAGAAAGATACAGTTTCTATTACTATTGAAGGGAAGAATAAGAGTTATACTTTAAATCCAGGAGAATTTAATATAGTTGAAAATCCAGGAAAAGGAGAAACTTTTAAAGTTGAAATTACTGACTTAAAAGCTATAGTAGACAGGGAATTTAATAATAAAAATGCTTTAGGTGAAAATGAATATGGACAAAAGGTTATTTTAAGATATGATGCTACTTTAAATGATAAAGCTGCTAACGATACTGGTAGACCAGGTTTTGAAAATGATGTTAAGCTTGAATTTTCAAATAACCCTGATGGTGACGGACAAGGTGAAACTGGTGAAACTCCTTGGGACACAGTAGTGTGCTTTACATTTAAGGTTGAAGGTTTAAAAGTTAATGATCATAATTTAAATCTTGAAGGAGCTAAGTTTAGATTATATTCAGATAAAGATTGTAAAAATGAAGTATATGTTAAAAAATCTGCTGATGGATATATAGTAATTAATAGAGACAGCATTGGTGGAAGTGATCATACTGGTGGTACTAAACCACAAGATGCAGTAGAAATGGCATCAGATGCCAATGGCGTATTTAACATAATTGGATTAGATCAAGGAACATATTGGCTTAAAGAAACAGATGCCCCTGATGGATATAGACCATTATTAGACCCAATAGAAATTAATGTAGTACCAACTTATACAACTGATAGAAACAATTACATTAAAGGTGATGGAGCAACTGACAAAACATTAAAGACATTAGAAGCAACTGCTAAGATTAAATCTTTCTATTCAGGAATATTTAATACTGAAGATTTAAATTTAACTACAGATGTAAATGAAGGTTCAATGAACTTAACAGTAGTGAATAAAGTTGGAACTAAGCTACCTATAACTGGTTCACCAATGACTTTATTAATGGTTAGCTTAGGAACTGGAATTATGACTTACTCAATTAGAAGAAAGAAAAACTAATATATAGATAGGTAAAATTGTTATGGGAAAGAATAATATATTAAAAAAATTAAGTTTTTTATTAGGATTAATATTATGTTCTTACCCTTTGATTAGTGGGATAGTTCAGCAACAGGCTCAGAAAGGGACTGTTGCTACATATCAACAGATGATAAATAATTCATCTAATTCTTCTCTTGAAGAAGCATTATCAAAGGCAAAGGAGTATAATGAAGTTTTATTTGAATCACTTACTTCTTTAAGTAGTGATAAGCTAAGTATTTTAAGTGAAGAAAATTATAATACAACATTGGATATAGGAAATGGAATTATGGGAAGCATAGAAATTCCTAGTATTAATGTTAATTTACCTATATACCATGGAACTACTGATGAAGTATTATCTGCTGGTGTAGGACATCTTAATGGAAGTAGTTTACCTATAGGTGGGGTTAATACTAAAAGTATATTAACAGCTCATAGAGGATTGCCAAGTTCTAAGTTATTTACTAGATTAGATGAATTAGTAGAAGGCGATTTATTTTTTATAAGAGTATTAAATGAAACATTAGCTTATAAGGTCAATGATATACAAGTAATAGAGCCTGAAGATGTTGCTGGATTAGAAATTGAAGAAGGAAAAGATTTAGTTTCTCTTATAACTTGTACTCCATATGGGTTAAATACTCATAGGCTTGTAGTAACTGGTGAAAGAACTGAATATGAACCAGCTATATATGAGAGTATAGAAAGTAAAAATATGTCTATTAGAGAATATGTATTTTTAGCAATCCCATTTGTATTTTTAACAATAATTCTTGGAAGGAGGATTAATAGTGTTAGTAAAAAAGCTTAAAGTATTGGTATCAACATTAATATTATTAAGTGTACCAATTAGTGTTATTGCTTCACCGAGAGCTATAATTAGCGATTCTGTAATAATTGATAAAGGAGATGGAAGTGTAGTAATTCCACCAAGTGAGGTATTAAATGAAATACTAAATAATGAGACTTCTTTATCAAATAAGGGAAGTATAACTATAAAATTAGCAGATGCAAAAAATAATCAAAGCAAAGAAGGTGTTGAGTTTTCAATATCTAAGATAGCAGATATTGAAGATGGGCTTTACAAAGTAAAGGAAGATTATAAGGGTGTAGAAGTTGATTTAAATAATATAAAAACTGCTAATGATTTAGAATTAGCAGCCGAGCTATTTAAGAAAGTAGCAAAAACAGATAATTTAATGAAAACTAATGCTAGTGGAGAGTGTAATATTGAGGATTTAGATGTGGGAGTATATTTAGTATATGCTAAGAATATAGCAAATTACGATAATATAACTCCTTTTATAGTTTCAATTCCTTCATGGAATGAAACAGATAAATCTATGTCTTATGATATACAAGTAATACCTAAACATACTGAAATAATAAAAAAAGATAAGACTAAGGTTCCAGCAACAGCATATGATGGAAATTCAATTTATTTAGTTTTAGGAGGTATGGGTTTAATAGGTAGTTCAACTTTATTTTTTAAGGCAAGAAAGAAGGAATAATTTTGAAAAAGATAGTAGCAAGTGTTTTATTAGTAATTTCTATAATATTTCTATTTAAAGGCTTTATAGATTGGAAATATAGAATAACTAATAAAGTAAATAACGATAGTATTCGAGAGTTGGTAACTAACGAAAATGAGGAAGATCCATTAAATAGAATTATAGATTTTCAAAAATTAAAATCTATAAATAAGGATGTAGTAGCATGGATATACATTCCTGGAACGAAAGTGGATTATCCCATACTAGTAGGTGAAAGTGATGAAGAGTATTTATATAAAAATATAAATAAGGAGCATACCCCCCTAGGTTCCTTATTTGGTTTTAGTGGTACAAACTTTACAAAGGGTAATACTTTCATATTCGGACATAATATGGCTAGTAGTCAAATGTTTGGTGAACTTAGAAAATACTTATCTTCGGACTTTTTAGAAGAACATAGATATATATATGTATATACGGAAAGAAAAGCTATGAAATGTGATATATTTTCAATTTTTATTGCTAATGAAAATGATGATGTGTTTAGTGGTCAATATGAACTAGGGACTGTAGAATATATAGATTTACTTTCAGAATTGGTTAATAGAAATAATTATAGTAATAATAACTTGAAAAAGGATATTATAGAATATTCAACTACACAAGTTTTTAATCTAATAACTTGCTACGGAAGAGAAGGTACTTCTGATAGATTACTTGTTAATGGAATAGTTGTAGAAGAAAAAATAAGATAAATGATAAAGGTGTTCCTAGGGGACACCTTTTAATTATAAGAAAAAATAATATAAATATGAAATAAAAAATGTATCCCCGAAGAACACTTTTTATTATTAAGTAAGTTAACTAAAGTGAGCAAATTTATGCTTATTTTAGTTAATTTATAAAAGGCAATTTAAGGGAGGTAACAATATGAAGGGAAAGAATCCAACAAGACAACAAAAAAAGATAATGCAGGAAAGAAGATTAAATCCGAATAATTGGTTAGTATTAAAAAATCCAACAAGTGAATTACATATCCAGCATAGAGAAAGTAAGAAGATAAAAATATTATCTATTTAGGTGTACTATATGGAAAATAAAATGATAAAGTGGATAAATAATTATATAGATAAAAAAATGAAAGAAGGAAGAAAATTTATTAATAAAATAAATATTAAAGAAAAAAGTAGATATTAAAAGAAATGAGTGAGAATTATGATGTTTATGAGTGTTATAGCAATAGTTTTATCAGTATGTGGAGTTGCAAGTGTAGCTTGTGTTATTGTAGGAGCGAAATCTGAAAAAAATATTTAAAAAGTGTTCCCCAGGGACATATTTTTGAAGGAATAAATTTGTTAATAAGATAAAAAGATGTCCCCGAAGGACATCTTTTATTATTAGGTAAGTTAAATAAAGTAAGTATTTTTATACTTATTTTATTTAGGTTATAAGGTAAATAAAATTAAAATACATATTTGGAGGAAAAGACATGGAGACAATAAAGGTAGCGATAAGAATTACCGAGGAAATAAGAATAAAATTAGAAGAGTATATAGTTATGAATGGGTTGCATAGACAAAGAATAAAATACAATCAATTAGCAGAGCAAATAATAAGGGATTGGTTGAAGAATCCAAAGTTAAATAAAGAAAAAATAATTTATGGTACATCAAGTAAAACTAGGGGAGGTAGGGTAAGTATAAACTTAACGGAAGAAGAACATATAAGAGCATATGAAATATATGTAGCTGAATACATAAGAGAGTGTAGAAGTTTAAATATATTATTATATAATGTTTTGTTGCAGTTTGTTGATAATAATTTTAGTGATTTTGAAATATAAGAAAGTAGACCAAACGGAATATTAAGTAACGGAACAAAGTGAGTAAGTTAATGTGTAGTGCGGTAGAAGTTTAAAGTGTTCCTTGGGAACACTTTTGGAAAGGAAGTAATATGGGAAAGGCAGATAAATATATAGAAAAACAAAAGTGTCAAAATAGTCAACTTAACCCTTTTAAAAACAGAAAGAAGTATGATTTTACAGAAATGATAGAGCATAGTAAAAATCAAAATAGATTCGTAAATAAAATCATAAATAGAAAATTAAAGTAGTGAATAATTTTATCTTTATGAAGATGTTAAAGATGAATTAGAAGAAATGGTTTTTCTTGTTACAGATAAGATATTTTTAATAGAAGCTGATACGAGTGATGAATTTAATGAAAAATATAATAATTTCATTTTAAAAGCACAAGAGAGTAAACCTAAAAGAATTTATTGTCAACCTAATTATATTCGTATTAAAAGTAAGAGTGAAATTCAGTTTGCTAATAAAAAATATACAATGATTATAAACTATGAAGAATTTATGTTAAAAAAAGAATATAGCAATGAAGAATATCTAAAAAGAAAGGAGCAATTTGAAATGCTCTATAAAGAATATAGAGAATATTTAAGTGTTTTTTGTAAGAAGCATAATACAACTGTTAATGAAATTTTGAAATGGTTATAGATTTTATATTAAGTGAAAGTGAGAAAAATAGAAATGAAAAAGTATAGAATAGCATATGATAATTTATTTTTACCTAATGATTTAGAAAATGGTATATATTATAACAATGAAAAAATTACAGATATTTCTATTTACATGGTATTTAGAGTTATAGATAAATCAACTGGTGAAGAAGTGTATTTTCAAGACGAAGATTTAATCGAACAAAAGTTAGAGTATGCAAAAAATAAATACTGTTATGTAGATAATTTTTATAAATGTGTAATTGATGAAAATGAGATATTTAGAATGATACCAAATGAAAAATTATTAAAAGAAAGCAATTATATTGTTTTATATGAAATTGGAGATTGTTTTAAATGGTTAGGTTCAGATAATCCAGTATTAATTAAATATGAGGAATTTGTAGATATTTTAAAAAATAACTTATCTGAATTTAATAATTCAGATAATAAACCTACTCAAAGTACTGCTTACTATGTAGTAGAGATTAATAAATAATTAAAAAAGAGTATAAAGAACTTATTAAAACATTAGGTGGAGGGGAGATATGTGTATAAAAGGATTAAAAAGTAAAAGATTTGATTTGCTATGTTGGTGTGATCCTAAAACACAACAGTGATTAAATGTAATATAGAGCCTATAACAATAATTTTAGATGAAATAACAAAATTTCAATGGTATATTTCAGAAACAATTAATGAAAGTGGAAATATTATTGAAGGAGAAACGTGTGAATCATATGTGGTATCAACAAAAAGAATAAAAGAAAAAAATTATTGTGGTAAGTATTTGTATTGTGAGTATTTAAATAATAAATTAAATGTATATGAAAAAACTGAATATATACTTTTGGAAGCAAGTGTTGATATTATGATTAATAAAGGAGTTATATTTGATGATATTTCTGAATTTGATGAAAAAGGATATATAGTTAATGTAACTAATAAATTAGAGATAGCAAAGGAGTTATTAAATAATACAAAAAACATATATTTAAGGCTTTTCATTGAAAAATATATAACTAATTTTAATGAAATTCAAAGTAAGAATAATTCTTTATTAGAATATTTAGATTTTGATAAATGTATTGAGTATATTGATAAATCTAAATTTGATATTACTGAATGGGGGCTGTGGGAAATACCACTTTCAAATATTTATATATTCTATAATAAAAATTCAAAACAATTATTTGATTTAATTATTGATGATAAAAATATAATTCCAGCATATATAGATGAAAAATCTAACTCAATTAATGCAAATTCTATTCAAGAAGCAATAGAAAAGTATAAAAAGTAATTTATAATTCATTGAAAGTGAGTGAAAATAATGAACAAAAAAATAGAAGTGAATAGTGAGATTAAAGAAGTAAAAAGATTAATAGAAGAGAATGAAATTAATAAAGCAGAATTTAAAGCTTTTGAATTAGCTGAATCTATATTTCCATATAAAAATAATGGTGATCCATATTTTACCAATGAATGTGTAAATGTGATAAGTAAAATTATTATGAAAGAATATAAGAAAAGTTGTAAAGAGGAAATTAATGTAGATTATATTATAAATAATTTTGAAGAGTTATCAAAAGAAGTAATTGATGTGCCGGAAATGGTGAAAGCAACATTAAAGGCTGAGATATTAGAAAAATTAAAATCATTAAGATAAAGGTATCCCCAGGGGATACCTTTTAATTATGCAATTAATATTCTATTTAATATAGATGAAAGGTGTGTTATATATGAATATAGATAAGACTAGGTTAACAATAATGAATGGATTAGAAGTGAAAAAAGGTATATTAGATAATTGTAAAATAATAGATTGTAAAAATGAAAAAGTAAATTATGAAAGCTAAGATAAATAATTTAATTTAGATAAAGGTGTTCTTCGGGAACACCTTTTTATTATAAATATTTTTAGAGAAGAACTTCTGACAGGCAATAGCCGAGAGTTTTTTTTTATTGAAGGGAGGTGATTATATGGCGGGAGAAAAGCTTGATAAAGATATTAAAGAAATTGCAGTTGCGATAATTGAAGCAAGTGGAAAAACTTATGAAGAATGGTTAAATGAACAACATAGGAATGTTATATTTACAAATTCAAAGTTATTGAAGGAAAGTCTAAATTTAAGAAAGGAAATAGGTAATTAATTGTATTGGAAATTAAGATTAGAGGAATTTCAAAAGCAGTAATTAGTAAAATTGATGAAAAAGCAAAAGAATTAGGATATAAAAGTAGAAATGAATTTTTAAAAACATATTTAGAAAGACAATTTTTATATCTTGATAAATTAGTAGAATATGAAGGAAAATATGAAATTCTACTTGATAAAGTTCTTAAAGTATTAGATTACAATACTTTAGCATTAAATAAATTTTGTGAAGAAAATCTTATAGATGTAGAAGAAATAGTAAAAGAAGATAGATTTAAGGAGGAAGAATAAATGGATGTTGTACAACAATTAGCAAATATGGGAAATGAATTTATTGGATGGATGCAAATTTTAGGTGTAGTTGGAGCAGCTATAGCTTTTGCAATAGGTGGATTTATTCAGATATTTGGTGGAGCAGAAGGATTAAGAAAGGCTAAACCTTGGTACATAGGAGCTGGAGTGGGACTTATTTTTATATTAGGTTCTTCTGCAATAGCTGCTTTCTTAGAATCAAAAATAACATTTTAAAAAAGGGGAAGTTTAAACTTCCCTTTTTTTATAGGAGGATATATGAAGAAGTTTATTTCAGATGTAAAAAAAGAATTAAATGATTTATTAGCAGAAAAAGAAGCTAATAGAGAAATGAAATTAATAAAACGATTAGCAGATAAAAAGATACTATTATCTTTTATAATAGGAGTATTTTTAATAGTAACTATTTTTGTTAATTTAATTTCTAATTCTATAGATGGAATGTTTTTAATGTTAGCAGGAGGAGAAAGTAATTTTAATATTTTATTTAATTTATTTATGCCTAATTTGGGATATCCATTATTGTATTTATTTGCATATGGAATAATGACATTAGTATTGATTAAATTTATTTTTAATTTTAGAGCATCATTTAAGGATATAAGTGAGGGGCAAAAAGGGACAAGTAGATTTACTACTATGGAAGAAATAAAAGAGCAATATAAAAGTGTTTATGAAGTCGAAACAGAAGAAGAAAGAAAACAGGGAGGTTATTCAGGAAAAGGTGGGGTTATTATTTCAAGGGATAAAGATATACTTTTTATAGATGATAGCCCAACTAATAATATGACAATAGGAACATCTAGGAGTGGAAAAGGTGAATTATTTGTATTTCCTACTATTGATTTATATTCGAGAGCTGAAGAAAAAGCTTCATTAATAGTTAATGATCCAAAGGCTGAGTTGTATGGTGCTTCAAAGGAGATACTTGAAGCTAGAGGATATAGAGTAGAAGTTTTAAACTTAATAAATCCATTAAATTCAATGAGTTATAATCCACTTCAATTAGTAATAGATGCTTATGAGAAAAAAGATTACAGCACTGCTCAAAGTTTATGTAAAACATTAACTCATATGCTTTATTATAAGCCTGATACAAAAGACCCTTTTTGGCAAAATTCAGCTATGAGTTTAGTTAATGCTTTAATTCTTGCAGTTACAGAGAAATGTTTTGAGGATTGCAAAATATATTATAAAAAGATAGATGAACTAAAAAATAGTGATAATAAAAGTAAGGGTAAATTAATAAGTAACCTAGAAAAAGAAGTTGAAAAAATAAAATCAAAAATAACACTTTATACAGTTGCAAATATGCTATCAGAATTAGGTTCTAAGACAGATATTAAAGGTAATAATGAATTAGATAAGTATTTTTCAAATTTACCAGTAGAATCAGTAGCAAAAATGCAGTATGCAACGTCTAACTTCTCTAAAGGAGAAGCTAGAGGATCTATATTTAGTGTTGCAATGTCAGAGCTTAACATATTTACTATGGATGAAATAGCAAAGTTAACATCTAAAAATTCTATAAATTTAAAAGATATAGGTTTTAAGTCAGAAGATAATAGACCAGTAGCTTTATTTATGACGGTTCCAGATTATGATACATCAAATCATGTTATAGCAAGTATATTTGTTAGACAGTTATATTATGTCTTAGCAAAAGAAGCTACCTTCAATATTCCTGCTAAATGTGATAGAGAAGTCATTTTCTTATTAGATGAGTTTGGAAATATGCCAGCCATAGAAAGTATGGCTAACATAATAACAGTTTGCTTAGGTAGAAATATTAAATTTAATTTAATTATTCAAGGTATATCACAATTAAAAAAATTATATGGAGATGACTATAAAACTATATTAGGAAATTGTTCTAATAAGTTTTATATATTTACCAATGAAGTAGAAACGGCTGAAGAGTTTTCAAAGTTATTGGGAGATAAAACAATTACAACTTATTCAAGGAGTGGAGAAATACTTGATACAACTAAACACCAAACAGAAAGTGTTGATGGAAGAAAATTATTAACTACAGATGAATTAATGCACTTAGAAGAAGGTGAAGTTGTTATTGTTAGAGGAACTAAAAGACGAGATATTAATGGAAAGAAGATTAGACCATTTCCTATTTTTAATACGGCAGAGCATACTCTTAAATATAGATATGAGTATTTAGGTGATTTCTTTGATAATACAAAAAATCTTATAAATAAAGAAATACCAACTCTTCATAAGAGTGTAGATTTAAAAGAGTTAATACTATTTAAAGACGATAAAGAAGAAAATACTATACAAAATAAGCCAATAACAGAAGATGTAGAAGCGATTAATGAGTATATAACAAAAGAAAAAGATGTAGAGCTAGGAAGAATATATACGCCTAAAGACCTTGATAATATTAATCGAGAAATAGAAATGAGAAAGAAAGGTGTTGAAGTTTTTAATGAAAACTCTATGTGGAGCAATTTATATAAGGTAGCAAATGAAATTAACAATGAAAAGTTAAATAGTTATATAAAAATAGGAGAAGAAGAAATAAAAAATATGAAGTAGGAGGTGTGATTTTTGGACACTCTTTATACATTAATTGAGAATGGAGTTCTTGAACTAGGAAATGTATTTGAAAGTTGTATTAGATGGTTAGGTTGGGGATTAGTAACCTTACTTGCTAAATTAGTCAATGGAATTGAAAGTACATCTAATAAGGTATATACAATAAATGGATTTTTCAATAGTTCAGAAGTAAGTCAATTAATAGATAAGTATGAACCTTTAGTTTGGACTATACTTGCTATTTCAATAGGTATACTAGGGTTCAGAATTACATTTAATAGGCAGCAAAATAGAAATGAGTTACCATCAAATATATTATTTTCAGTATTAGTAGTAGTATTACTTTCTACTTTTATGACAAAGATGAATGAGATAACTAAAATAGCGATAAGTAGTATAAATAATACTAATCAAAGTATAACAGATACATTAGTTAAAGAAAGTTTATATGATATATATTATTTGGATGACAATAATTTTAATTTAGCCGGAGAAACAAATAATATAAGTGCAGATAGTATATATAATATAGATATAAATGAAGCTATAGATACAAGTGAAGTTAAAGATTCAGATTTATTCAAGAAAAAGATAATTTTCGAAGAAAATGGAGATAAAAAATTAGTTAAGCTAGAGAAAGGATGGTTTTCAATAGATGAAATGTATTATAGATATAATATTGATTTTATATCAGTAATCATCTCTCTTGGAGCTATTGGAGTAGCATTTGTTTGTATTATGTTAAAAGTTATAAGGTTATTATTTGAATTAGCATTTAATAAACTTTTTATAACATTACTAGCATTTGCAGATATTAGTGATGGTAAAAGGTTGAAAGAAATGGTAAAGCATATAATATCCATATTTATAGTTATATTTATTACTGCTGTATTAACTAATATGTATATGTTATATAATTCATGGATAACTAAAAGTCTTGTTGCTAATGGATTAGGTAATAATGGAATATTAAAAATATTATTTATTGTAGGTGGAGCAATAGCAGTTATAGATGGTCCTAATTTAGTAGAAAGAATACTTGGAATAGATGCAGGGTTAAAGAGTTCATGGGGAACTTTAATGGCTGGATATGGAGTAGCAAAGGGAGCATTAAATTCAGGAAAATTATTAGCTGGATTATTACCTAGGTTAGGAAATGGATTTGCTTTAGGTATGGCTGGTGTTGGTGGAGCTATGTCAGGAATGTTTGACGGAAAAGATAAAAATAATATACCTAATAAGGAAAATGATTCAGATATTAAAAAGCAAGATAAAACTGTAGATAGTCAATCAAGTCAAATGAAAGCGAGTAAAGACAATGAAGCAGATTTAAATACTATAAATGATAAATTTAAGGATATAGATGAACTTAAAAATAATTCAGCTAATGATATTAATATGCAAAATAAAAATGGAGATAAACCAGGAAGCTTAGGTGGAGAAAGCTTACAAGAACAAATGAAAGCAAATAAAAATAATTCAGCTAATTTAAATGCTTTAAATGATAAGTTTAAGGAAATAGATGAATTAAGAAACAATCCAAATAAAGATTTTGGTAAGAATAACTTAGAAGATAATGATTCAAAAGGATTAGATGGAAAGACTGTACAAGAAGGAATGAAGTCATTTAAAAATAATGAAAGTAATTCAAATTCACCAGGTGATAAGTTTAAAGATATAGAAGGTTTAAGGAACAATCAAAATAATGATCTTGATAAGAATAACATAGCAGCTAGTAAAACAAAGGGATTGGATGGACAGACTGTACAAGAAGGAATGAAGTCATTTAAAAATAATGGAAGTAATTTAAGTTCATTAAATGATAAATTTAAAGACATAGAAAATCTAAGAAATAATCCAAATAAAGATTTTAGTACAAGTAATATAGAAGGTAATAAATTAAAAGGATTAGAAGGACAAACTATTCAAGAAGGAATGAAGTCATTTAAAAATAATGGAAGTAATTTAAGTTCATTAAATGATAAATTTAAAGACATAGAAAATCTAAGAAATAATCCAAATAAAGATTTTAGTACAAGTAATATAGAAGGTAATAAATTAAAAGGATTAGAAGGACAAACTATGCAAGAAGGAATGAAAGCTGTTAAAAATAATGGAAGTAATTTAAGTTCATTAGATGATAAATTCAAAGACATAGAAAGTCCAAGAAATAATCCAAATAAATATTTTAGTACAAGTAATATAGAAGGCAATAAAATAAATGGATCAGAAGGACAAACTATGCAAGAAGGAATGAAAGCTGTTAAAAATAATAGAAGTAATTTAAGTTCATTAGATGATAAATTCAAAGACATAGAAAGTCCAAGAAACAATCCAAATAAAGATTTTAGTACAAATAATATAGAAGGTAATAAAATAAAGGGATCAGAAGGACAAACTATGCAAGAAGGAATGAAAGCAGTTAAAAATAATACAAGTAATTTAAATGCTTCAGAAAATAAATTTAAAGATATAGGAGATTCAAGAAATTCTATAAATAAAAATAATACAGATAGTGTAGGAAGGGGAAATGCAACAGAAAATATAAATACTAAGGAGATAAAATCTAATACTGAAGATAAAACAAATGTAGTATCAAATAATAAAGGTAATGTAGCTAATGAATCTACAAATAATAAGAATAACTCTGAAAATAACAATGCTGGAAGAAAAGAAGTTAAGGGAGAAATGGAAGATAGGACTATTGGTCAATATATGAAAGACAAATTACAAGGATCAAGATTTGTTGATAACATTAATAGGGCTTATAGCTTAGGATACAATACTACAAGTAAATGGGATATTAAAAATAAAAATAAGAAAGGAAGAAAGAAATAATGGCTTACGTTTTACCAAAGGAAATTTCATCATCAGTTAAATTAACAAAAAACCTATATGTTTTTGATTTAGTTTTTATGGGAATATTTATGTGTGTTGTATGGATATTAAATTTCTTAGTATATCCTCCATTAAGAACTTTTTATTATATTTTTATGGCTATTATGGGACTTTATTTTAGGAGTAATAGTTCAATTAATCCGAAAAGGAGAAAGTACCAAAGTATATATTATGCTTTGGTTAGAAATAGAAAAGCTTATATAAGAGAATAGGAGTGGTAGAAATACCATTCCTATTATTTTGGGAGGAATTAAAGAATGTCAGTAAGAAAATTTGATGATATTAAAATAGAAAAGGAGAAAAAGAATATAAAAGTAAAGCTAACAAAAGAAGAAAAAAAGATAAAGAAAGAGGAGAAGAAACAAAAAAAATTAGAGTTAAAAGAAATAAGAAAAGCTAACAAAGATGTATTAGCTTCTACTAAGGAGCTATTAGGTTTTATAGATGTAGATGATGATGACAGCATAATAATGAAAAATGGATATTTAGATATATTCCAAATTGATAGTAAGGATATATATTCTTTAACTGATGTTGAAACTACAATGAATATATATAATTTTATAGCCTTTTTAAGGTCATATCCATTTGATATAAAATTAATAACTATGAATTTCCCAGTTAATACATTAAAGCAACAAGAGTTTATCAAGAAGAAAATAAAAGAGTGTGATAATGAAAAATATTATTATGAATTAATAGAAGAGTTAGAACAATTAGTGTATTTAGAATCAACTAGGCAAAATAGAGAATTTTATATCATGATATTTATTAAAGATACTGAAGAGAAGGACAGTATTAAGAGAACATTGTTTAGAAGTCAAAATATAGCAGTTCAACTTATTCCATTAACTGTAGAAAA
Source organism: Clostridium sp. K04 (assembly GCF_019734375.1). Lineage (NCBI taxonomy): Bacteria > Bacillati > Bacillota > Clostridia > Eubacteriales > Clostridiaceae > Clostridium > Clostridium sp. K04. The sequence continues at coordinate 18,173 of NZ_JAASHD010000024.1, read as the reverse complement.
GAAATTAAAAATATTATTTAAATTAAATAATCCCAACACAAAACTTATTAACTAAGGAATAAATAAAAAAGAAACATAATATTACTTAATTTGATATTTTTAGATAAAATTTGATATAATTTTAGTATATAAAACTTAGGGGGGATTAGAGATGTATATTAAAAAGAAGGATAATAGATTAGAGAAGTTTGATATTGAAAAATTAGAAAGAAGTATTAAGAATTCAGCGAATGATATAAAGTTTGAATTAAATATTTCAGATTTAAAGCTTTTATCAAATGAAGTAATAAAAAAATTAAAATTAATTCATGAAAAAGATAGTATAACTAATAGTTATGAAGTAATAGGATTAACTATTGAAATATTAAAAGAAAATAGATTTGATTTAATAATACCTAGTTATTTAAATTTAATATAATAGATGAATTACATGAATAATAAAAAAAAGACTAATTAATTAGTCTTTTTATTTTGCTTAAAATTAAGGAGTGGATCATATGGCATTGAGAAAAAAGATAGAATACAATCCATATTTATTAAAGGCTATTCAGCCAGTAGGTGGAATTAGCTTTTCAGATAGAGCAATAATAAAAGGCGATGGATATGAGAGTTGTATAAGAATATATGAATTTAAAACAAGAGTAGAGAATTTTTGGCTTGAAGATTTAACAGATTTATCTAATGTAATAGTAACAGTTGATATTTCAACAGAAAATCAAAATAAAATCTTAGATCAGATAGAAAGGTCTATATCAGAGCAATATACAAGAATAGATGATGCAGCAACTAATATTGATAGGATAAAGGCTTCAGCCGAAGTAGAAAAATTACAAGGGTTAGTAGATGATATAACTCAACATGAAGAAGTTATTAAGTTAGTAACTATTAGATATTATGTATCAGCTTTAACATTAGAAGAGTTAGATATAAAAGTTAAAGAAGTATTAGAAGCTATAAAAAATAAGGGATATAGGGGTGCAGTATTAATTAATGAGCAAGAGTATGAGTGGAAATCATTATTTGAGAGTGCAACCAATCAAAGTTATTTTAGAAATAAAAGAGTTGGAGAGCCAATACCTTCTATTTATTTAGGTGGTGGTTATCCATTTCATTTTACGGAGTTAAGTGATCCAACAGGAATGTATTTAGGGACAACTAGAACTGGTGGAAATGTACTTTTTAATATATTTACAATGAATGACTTTAGAAAATCCTATAATGCTTTAGTAGTTGGACTTATGGGAGCTGGTAAGTCTACGTTATTAAAGAAGTTATTGAAAAATACTTCTATATTAGGGGATATGGTTAGAGTATTTGATATAGCAGGTGAATTTAGGGACTTGGTACTAGAACGAGGAGGTAAAGTTATAGCATTAGATGGAACTGATGGAATTATAAATTTACTTCAAGTGTTTGCAACTATTATTGATGAAGATACTAATGAAGTATTAGAAGAACAAAGTTATATGAATCATTTAAATAAGGTAAGTATGATTTATAGATGCCTTGCTCCAAGTGCTGAACAATCTGAAGTAAGAGAGTTTGAAAGGATATTAAGAGAATTTTATAAATATTATGGAATAGAAATTAGTAGAGCAACAACTTACAAGGCTAATGAATATCCAATAATGGAAGATTTACTGGAATATATAAGAAAAGAACTTTATGAAGATTTTGAAAAGAAAATAGTTAGAAAAACATTATCAGATACTAAGAGAGAAAGACTTGAATATATAGAACTTAATATAGGAAGTATGGTTGATGATTATGGGAAGTTATTTAATGGACACACTACATTAGAGAACTTCTATGATGAACAAATAGTAAGTTTTGAAATTAAAAATTTAGCACAATTTGATAAAAGAATATTCAACGCCCAAACATTTAATATAATGACAATGCTATGGAATAATGCCTTAAAAAAAGGATCAGTAGCAAAGAAATTATATGATAATAGGGAAGTTAGTTTTGAAGATAGTCAAAAATTCTTTGTATTGATAGATGAAGCTCATAAATTTATAAACTCGGATAATTTGATGGCAGTTGATTATGCTATAGCTTTTGAGAGAGAAGCGAGAAAATATTTTGCTGGTCTTATGTTTGCAACGCAAAGTATTAGAGATGTTGTTCCTGAGAATATTAGTAGTGAAGCGTTACATAAGATTAAAACTTTATTTGAATTAACTCAATATAAATTTATAATGCAACAAGATAATAACTCTAAAGAAGCTCTTAAAGAAATATTTGCAGGGCAAATAACAGAAAGTGAAATTGAAAGAATACCAACTTTTAAAAAGGGAGAATGTATTTTAGCTATAAATGGATACAAGAATATTAAATTAAATATAGAAATTACAGATAAAGAAAAGAAATTATTTGCTGGAGGTGCTTAATATGAATAGTAAAAAAATAAAATTATTAATTATAGGAGTAATAGCAATTTTTATAACTATCGGTGTAGGATTTGGAATTAAAAATTATAAAAAAATAAATGAGGAAAAAAAGAATACATCCCAAATGATAGATAAAAATTCAAATAGTTTTAATGAGAAAGATGAAGAAGAGTATAATGAGTATCAGTTAGATGATGCCTTAGAAGGCTTTGATAAAAATAATCAAGTAAATTCAGAGGATATAGTAGTAGAAGAAGGATTTACAACAAGTATAGGATCAGGTAATACGGACGAAGAAATTAGATATAACAATAAGTTGTTAAGTGAAAGTAAATTCTCTCTAAAAGAGAGAATTAAAGCTAAAAATGTAGCAGAGAATTTTGTACAAGCAATTACAAGCTTTGATATAGAAAAGCCAAAGGAAACAGTAGATTTAGCAGTAAAGTATGTAGCAGATGCACTCAAAGAAGAAGTAGAATCATTATATATGTATTTAGGTAAAAATGAAAGTATAAAAAAATGTATTATCGATGAAGTTGAATCTTATGAAGTTGATAATAAGTATGATAATGATTATATTATATTTAATGTAAGGGTAGGTTGGAGTACCATAGATCAGTATGATCAAATATCAAATGATGGTCATGACAGTTATGAGGTTAAATTATTAAAAATAAATGATGATTATAGAGTTGTTGAATATAGTATTGATTAATATAAAGGTGTCCTACGGGGACATCTTTTTTCTTAAAAATAATTTTTAGTAGAAATGAGTGATAGGTTTGTCTAAAGAAAAAAAGTTATTAAAAAGTAGCATAAAAATAATTTTATCATTCAATATATTTACGATAATTACTCTACTATTAATAACAGCAACTATATCTATTATAATAAATCAAAATTCTATAAGCAGTAATGGAAATGGTGGAATGATAACTGATATAGGAGTAGCTGGAGTACCACAAGAATATGTTAATTATTTTAATGAAGCTTCCACTATATTTAATATACCTAATTGGTGTTTAGCAGCAGTAGCAAAACAAGAAAGTAATTTTAATCCTAATACCTCCTATGGAGGTGCATATGGAATAATGCAAATACAAAAAGTAGATCCATCAAGTGGAAAAGATTTGTGGAAATACTTAATTGATATGGGATTAGGAGAGATATATTTAGCAAATGGATATACATTTAATGATAGTGAAGAAATGTGGAATATATTTTTAAATGATCCAAGGGCTCAAATTTTTGCTGGAGCTTATGAGATAAGATATTATGGTAATTATGTTTTGTATAAGCAAAATAAAGTACCTAAGCTTAATTATAATAATAATGAAAATATGGACTTAGTGAAATGGAATAGTGATGAAAATGATAGTGATTTTAGAGAAACACTAAGGAGAATTTTTGCTTGTTATAATGGAGGTCCATCTTATGGTATGAAAGTAGATTTAGATAATGCACAGTTTAATTATCCTAATAAAGTTTTTCAGTATGCAATGGAATTTAGAAATGCTGGATTAAATCAAAGTAGCAATCAGATAATAGAAACAGTAATCGAAGCTGGTATGAAGTGGGTAGGAAAGTCACCTTATGTATGGGGAGGAGGAAGAACAGAAGCAGATGTAATAGCAGGTAGATTTGATTGTTCTTCATTCGTTCATTATTGTTATGCAAGTGCTGGTATTCAACTTGGAGATAGAGCAAGTGTAGTTACATTTTCTTTAGTTAATATGGGACAAAAAGTTGATGCAAGTGAAATGCGAAGGGGAGATTTAATATTTTTTGACACATATACAGTTGATGGGCATATTGGAATTTATCTTGGAGATAATAAATTTCTACATGATGGAACTTCAACAGGAGTAACAGTTTCTGAATTAAGTGGTTATTATAAAGATAAATTTAATGGTAAAGTAAGAAGAATAGTTAATTAAAAGAGTGAGAAAAAAGTAAAGGAATATTAAATAATAATTTGTGGAAATAAATTAAATTTAATAAAAGAAAGTTTGGTGATCTTATGATAAGTAGAGATGAAATGCAAGAAAAAGTTGATATTGTAAAGGGAAAAATAGAAAAAAATAAAACTGTTCCTTATTATTTTTTAGCTTCAATATTTGTATTGGGAGCTTTATTTTTTTTCTCATCAAATTTACTTTTTAATAAAGAATTAAATTTGATTACTACAGAAATAAATCAAGAAATGTATCTTAATAATATTGGTTTTTCAATAAAAGATAGAAAATATAATCCTAATAATGGGTTAGTACAATTTACAATAAAATTAAAAGAAAATAGTTTAAATAGTGATTTAGATTTAGATTTTACTATAAGAGAAAAAAATAATCCAACAGAAATAATACCTTGTGAAGTAGTACAAATAACTTATAGTGATTATATTATAACAACAGAAATAAGTGGAACATGGGAAGCTTTATCTTTAACCATAAAAGAAAAAAGTGAGGTTAGTGATAATAAATATGTTAAATTTTATTCAGATATAAGAGATATAAAAATAGATGATACTCTAAAAAAGAAGAGTAGAAATGAATATACAAAAGAAGTAATTGATAATGAAATTAATGATATAAAATCCAAAATAGAGGAACTAAATTTAGATATATCAGATAAAAAATCAGAGATAGAAGATATAAATAATAAAATAAATTTACTTGAAGAAGATAAAAAATATCAAACAGAAAGTGAAATAGAAGCTACAGAAAATACTATAAGTTCAAATAAAACATCTATAGCAAATTTAGAAAATGGGATAAGAAAAAATGAAAATAGTATAAAAGAACTTGAAGAAAAAATTAATAAACTTGAAGAAAAGAAACAAGATTACAGATAAAAAATAGTATTGAAGTTTTCAATATTTGGTATAGATAAGGTACTGAAATGGTATTGACAAGGTATTGAATTGGAAAAGATTTTGTACCCTGTGAAACGCTAGGCTTTGCCTAGCTCCCAAAAGAATTTGGGGACAGTTTCTCTTTATGCTCTTATAAAATATCTACAGATGTAATTTCCATTGAAGATATTTTATAATTCCTTTTTGGTGTTTGATTAAACTTTTTTAAAGTTTATGGGTGAGCGATAGCTAGGGCAAAGCCCTTTTAATAAAATAAAAAAAGAAAGGAAGTTAAATAATATGGCTAGAATAAAAAAGATGTTTGTAATTTCAAAGAAAAATTTAGAGTATATAGAAGAAGTTAAAGAGAAGAATAATTTAAAATATAATAGTGAAGCATTAGATTTAATTATAAGAGAGCATAGGCAAAATTCAGATATTACAACTGAAGCTATGATTAAATTAATAGCGAAGGAAGTATCAGAACAAATTAAATTAGACTTTAAAGGAATTAAGAAAGCTAGTAATGATACAGATAGAAATACTCAAATACTATTAGAAATGATTAATGGATTTTTTGTAATTTCTGAGTATGGAAGGTTAGCAACAACAGAAGATGTTATTGCTCCAGCATTAACTAGAGCTAGTGAACTTGTTGATAAGAGAAAAGAAGCAAAAATAGTAAAAGGGTTCGATAGAAAATATTAAGGTGAAATATGGTAGGAATAGTTCATAAACGAAAATGGGTTAAGTCGAGTAGTGAAAAATTTTCAAGTTATATAAATTATATTGATAGAGAGGAAGCAGTAAGAAATTATAAACTTGATGAATATTCGCTATTTAATGATTATATGGGAAATCCTAAAAAGTGTGGAAATTTATTTACAAGTGATAGAGATTTTTTGAGTGAAGATGAAAGTAAAAAATTAAAAAGATGTTTTTCTATTGCACAAGAAAATGGAAGTTTTATGTGGCAAGATGTGTTTAGTTTTGATAATGAATGGCTTGAGAAACATGGAATGTATGATAGGAGAACAGGTGCATTAGATGAAAAGAGATTAATGGGAGCAGTACGAAATTCCATGACAGAAATGATAGAAAGAGAAAATTTTGATAGCTTAATTTGGAGTGCGTCAATGCACTTTAATACAGATAATATTCATATTCATATTGCAAGTGTAGAATTAAATCCAACAAGATATACTAAGGAAGATGGATTTATGCAATATAAAAATCTATATAGAATGAAGAGTAAATTTGCTAATACTCTTATTGATAGGAGTAATGAGCAAAAGAAAATTAATGATATTATGAGAAATAATATTATTAATGGTAAGAAAGAAATATCTTTTAATAAAGATATAGAAATGAAAAGATTAGTAACAGAGATAATAAAAAAATTACCTGAAGATAAAAGACAATGGCAGTATGGATATAATTCTCTTAATGAAGTTAAACCATTATTAGATGAATTAACTTCTTACTATATAAAAAATTATAAGAAAGATGATTTTGAAGAATTAATTAAAAGTTTAGATGCTGAGGAAGAATATTTAAAGGAAGTCTATGGGGAAGGAGAAAAGTATTTTTATAAAAATTATAAGAAAAATAAGATAGATGAATTATATTATAGAATGGGAAATGCACTTCTTAGAGAAATAAAAACTGAAGTTATTAAGAAAAATGATAATAAAAGTTTTATAAAAAATTATTCATATACCAATTTAGTATTAACGGCAAAAGATATAAAAAGATTAAAGAAAGTGTTTGATAAAGACTTTGAAAAAATAAAAAATGAAATAGCTTATGAGAGATTACAAAGAGAAATTGAATATTCTCATTCTATGTAAACTTGAAGGGAGGTGAGGCATTATGTTTAATAATTTAGGAATAATAATAGAAGCATTAAGTGATACTGAATTAAAAGTATATAATAGTGTTGAAAAAAAAGATGTTATAGTTAAAGCTTCAAAAGATTATGTATCATCAATAAAGGCAGAGTTAAATGATGAAGATGGAGAAACAATGATCGTTGAGTATGATTTAGAAACTAAAGTTGTAAATGAAAGTATTGTAGATTAGCACCAGGTAAAATACCTGGTGTTTTATTATTAAATTTTTTAGGAAAGGAGAAAGAGAAATGAAAAAAACATATAATAAAAAATCAAAAGAAGATAAAGAAAAAGAAGTTAATGAGCTTTTGAAAAAAGCTAATGAAGGAATAGAAAATTACTTCACAACTCCAGAGCATTTCAAAGAACTTGCTAGTTATATGAGTAAATTTTATAACTATTCATTTAGAAATATTTTTCTGATTCAAGAGCAATTTGAAGGAGCTTTAGCTGTTGGTTCATATGCTTTTTGGAAAGAGAAAGGATTTACAGTTAATAAAGGGGAAAAGGGAATAAAAATATTGGTTCCTAATAAACTTAGTGATTATTTTATTAATGAAAAAGGCGAAGAAGTTAAATTAAGTAAAGCAACACTTGAAGAAAAAAGCTTAATAGAGCAAGGAGAAATTGAAGTAAGAAAGGGTAAGTTAATATTTAACCAAGGATATGTTTTTGAAGTTACTCAAACTAATGCGAAAGCGAAAGATTTACCTAAGATTTTTCCTGGAAGATGGCTTGATGGAGAAGTTAATAATTATAATTTGATGTATAAAGCTATGGAAAATATAGCGAATAAAATAGGAGTTAAAATTATAGAGCCTAAAAAAGAATTAGGAGCAGTAAAAGGGGTTAGTTATCCAGTAACAAAAGAAGTGGCTTTAAATCCTAGAAATACTCAATTGCAAAATGTTAAAACATTAATTCATGAATTAACCCATGCAAAGCTGCACACTATGGAAACAAGAGATAATTACACTACAAATGCAAAAGAATTTCAAGCAGAAATGGCCGCATACGTAGTATGCAGCTATTTCGGATTAGATACATCAGAGTATTCATTTAGATATATAAAGAATTGGACTAAGGGTGTTGAGCTGAAGGACAAAGAGAAGTTGATAAATGAAGTTAGAGAAACAGTAAAAGAGTATATTGAAATTATAGAGGAAACATTAATTAATAATAAGGATAAATCTTTATTATTAGAAAATGAAAATATAGTAGAGAAAGAAATAAAAGATGAAAAATTAAGAAATTTTCTAGGAAAAGATAGAGTTGTTATAAATGAAATTACTAGAGATGAATTAGAAAAAATAATAAATGAAAGTAATTCAAATGTTTTTCTGAAAAGAGATGAAGAATTAAGTATAAAAAATGAAGTAGTAGCAATGAAAGTTAAAGGGAAATATAGAGATGTTTATATTGGTACAGATTATAAATTAGATAATTTAATATATGTTGATGATAATAAAAATTTATATAGGATAAAAGAAAATATAGAGTATGATAAAAGCTTGTATGGAATAAAGGAGCAAGAAATTATGAAAGATTTAGAAGAAAAAAGCATTGAAAGTGATGATTGGAAGTTATCAGATAGAGATCTAGATAGTGTTAGTTTTAATGTAATGAAAAATACTATAGAAGAGTTAATGAAAGAAAATTATGGGGATTTTGTAAGAGCAATTATATCTATTGAATCAGGAATTGAGGATTTAGATATATTGGATAATATACATGAAAAATATATGGATAGTGATTTTAAACTTATAAATGATAAGTTTGAAGATTTAAAAAATGAAATAGAAAGAGAGAAATTAGATGTGAGAGATGAAAAAAAAGAAAAAGAGATTTGGAGAAAAATAAGAGAGCATGAAGAATGGATAAAAAGTAATGGTCTTAGAGGGCAACAATTAAACTTAGAAAATGAAAATCTAAGTGGTATGAGATTAATTAATTTAGATTTAAGGGATGCAAATTTTAAAGGTGCAGATATGACACAATGTGTAATATTTGCTGATTTAAGGGGAGCTGATTTAACTGGAGTTAAAATAAATAATAGCGAGTGGATTGGTTCTAATATAAATAATGTAACAATTGAAGCAAATAAATTAAATCTAATAGAGTATCAGATGGAGCAAGAGAAAGATGTACATTTAGCAAGTATGGACAAGCTAAAAACAAAAACAAAAGAAAAAGAAATAAAGATGTGAAAATATTCAGATTAAATTTAAAATATACCAGGATAAATTTATTTATTTCTGGTATATCTTTATCTAAATATATTGAAAATACGAAAGTTTATGGAGAAGTAGAATGAAGTATTTAAAAGATATTTTTAATTTAAAAAATAATAAAAAATATAAAATTACAATAATAATTTTAGTAGTAATTATACTTATATTACAAACAAGTTTATCCATTAATAATAAAAAGATACAAGTATTAAATGCAAGAATAAATAAACTGCAAATGGAGAATAAAAAAGACAATGAAAAGTCAGAAATAGCATCAAATATAGATGAAGTTATTGGTACAGAAAAAGAGCAAGAGGATAATTTAAATATAGATGAAGAATTTGAAAATAAAAAAGAAAATATATTAGAAAGATATATTGAAGTTGGAGAAAAAAATAATAAAAAGTATTCATCAGAAATAATAGCTGGAAAAGAGGTATTAGTGTTTGAAACAATGAATTTAGAAATGACTGATGGACAAATTGAAAAATCGCTTAAAAAGATAAATAGTGATGAATTTGGATTTAATATAGTTAAAGATAAATTAGGAAATAAGCCATACTATAAAATATATTTAATAGAAACTAATATAGGCTCATAAGAGCCTATATAAATAATAGGGAAATAGGAGGGTGAAATTTTTGGTAATAACTGGAAAGAGTTTTAATAAAAGTGATGTTTTTAATTTTACTTATGAAGTAAAAAATTTAATTGAATTATTAAATGGAATAGTGATCCAAAGTCAAGATAAAGAGAAATTGAATAAGATTATTTTTCAAAAGGAAAAAATTGAAAAGATGATAGTATTTTTTGAACCTAATATTTATGAAGAATATTCTGAGAAAGTAAAAATATTATACTTACAAATGAAGAAGGCTAAGGAAGAATATAACAGGGTTGTTAAAGAAAATTGTTTTAAAGAAGTTATTGAAGAATATAAAAATAAATACGATAAAGCAGTAGATGATTATAAAAATGGCAAATTAATACGAGATAAAATAAAAGAAGAGTTAAATAAAATATAATTTTTGTAGCAAAATAAGAAGTGATAAATCACATATAATAAGAAAATAAATGAATAGTTAAAAAGCAGTAAATTTAAAATTTACTGCTTTTTTTCTCCAAATTATATTGTATTAATTTATAAAATATAATATAATTTAGAAAAAAGAAGAATTTCTTCTTCATATTTTAATTCCGAACGATAAATTAAAATGTCGCCAAACATTTTAATTTATATAACTGAAACTGGTAAAGCAACTACCAAGAGACAGAGTGTTGGAACTTTAAATTCATTTTATGCTTATATTCTAGCATAAGGTGAAAATTTGTGCAATATAAAAAAGTTGACAAATTTCAAAAAAAATAGTTCAAAAATGAACAATTTTTTTGAATTAGATTTTTATTGTATATAATTTAAGTTTTGATATATAACTCTTAGGTATTTTACCTAAGAGTTTTTTTATTGTTTTTATTAGCTAAAAATATTACAGAGCAATTTAAATTGATAAATTGTGGGGAGGGGGGAATTATACCCAAAATCACAAATTATCGGACGAAAGGAGGGAAAGGCTTTGAAGATAAAAGGTAATTTTATAGAGCAAATGTTTATATATAATTTTATAAATAAAAATGGCGAAGTTCAAAAATATTTTGGTATTAACGAAGTAGTTTCAGGAGAATTTTCTCAAAATAGAGCAGAAAAAAAATATGAAACACATATAGAAAAAGCATTAGAATATCCTATAAAAAATAGATGGAATAAAGAACTTAGTCATATGAGCCTTCAAAGTTTTTGCACCTTCTTAAATAAACAAAATAGAAATTTAAGAACTGAAGAATTAGATGATAGATATTATCCATTTACACTTGAGTTTGAATCATCAAAAAATAAGGAACAGGTTGATGTATTATTTGAAGTAGCTGAATACCTTCAATATTTAATGAAGGAATTAAGTGTAAATGAAGAAGATTTTACTATTATAATAAATAATTCAAAGTCAGTTTATATAATGGTTAACCCAAGAGTATTTGGACTTAAACCAAGTAAATATGTACATAAAATATATACAGAAATGTATAAAAAAATAAAAGAAGAACTAGGCTTAAAATTTGTAGATGAAAGCGTAGTTAATTCAAGCTACAGATTAATAAAAACTCCAGGATCTTATTATAAAGGTGGATATGTTAATTATGTTTCAGTAGATGAATTTATGCACTTAATGACAGGTCATTTAACAAGAGCAAAATTAACTAAGAAACAAAGGGACATAAGAAACTTAATGTTACCTGGTATTCAATCAATTGCAATGACAAGACTTTATGAAAAGGCAAAAAAGAAAGTTGAAAAATCTATAAAAGAATATAAAAATAAAGGGAATAAAATTTTAAATTTACCAGGTAACAAAGAAATTACAAGAGAATGTGTAAAAACATTAATAAATATGCCGATAATGGATAAAGGGAATAGAAATAATTTCTTAGTAAGTATTGCATTAGGTCTAAGTGAAGCTAATTATAGTGAAGATGAAATTAAAGAAGTTCTAAGAAGAAAAGCTATAGAATGGAAACATGATGAAAATTTAAGAGCAGTTGAAAATAAGTATAAATCATTAAAAAGAAATGGGACAAATTTTTCTTGTGATAAAGCAAAAATGATTTTTGAAGAAGAAGGATTAAGCCTTTGTTGTAATGTCTGTAAAAAGGCAATAAATAGTATCTATATTTCAAGAAATATAGTTGAAGCTATTTATAACAACAAGGGGGCAGTACGCCATTTTAAGGCTTATTTAGAACTAGAGAAACAAAATCTTTTTGGAAGATATTTTAATATAGATGAAGTTGGAATAAAATTAGCAACTTTAAAAGAACTAGTAAAGAAAGTTAATGGAACATTAGAAAAGAAAGAGGGATTATTTAAATTAACTATAAATAGAGGAAATGCAATATATAGATTACCACTTAATTATATAGAAAATGCAGTTGATGTATTAGATCAAAAAATAGGCAAAGTATTAATGCTAATAGTCAAAGCATATTCAAGCAACTCATATGGAGTATTTATAAGTTTAGGATTAGAAAAAATTGCTCAATATCTATCTTTTAAGAATTATAGAAGTGTATATAAGTTTTTTAAGGAATTAGAGAACATAGGTTTTTTAACTAAAAATAAAAATGGAATAACATTATATTATAAGAGTAGAAAAGTAGTAAATTTAGAAGAAGAAAGAGAAAATAGAAAAGAAAAAGTAGAAACTAGAAAAGAAATAAAAGTAGTAAATGGACTACAATTAAAATTTGAATTTGAAAAAATAGAAGCTGGTACAAATCTACAAGAAAGAAACGGAGAAATTTATATTTTTAATAGAATTGAAAATGATAAAGATCAAAATAAAGGATCACCACCTTGAAAGTAGAAACACAATTAATGTTCGTGTTTTATGGATATAATTTTTATGGCCATAAAACTTTTAATTAAATATTCCAGGATAAAATTAATAAAAATACGAATAAAAATATAATTTATAGTAATAATGTACAAGCTATCTATAAGGCTATTTAAGGAATTTAATATTTAAAGGTATTATAATACTAAAGCCATATAAATAAGGGTTTAAACAAATGAAATAATGATATAATTAAAGGGTATAAAAGTTCAACAAAAGCAATTTCCAAAATAAGTAATATTTTCGGATTGATGAAAAATTTTAACAATAAAGTTCACCCTAATCTATTGAATTTACTAGATTTAAGCAATATTAAACTTTTTTTCATTTAAATATAATATTTTTATATAGTTCCCCGTAGGGGACTATCCATATTGCTATTAAATATTACTCATTATACTAAAATTATATACTAGCAAATTTTGTATTAATATGTGAGTTTTATTTACGAGGATATTATATAAGATATATAATTTATTATAAAAAGGGGTAGTGTTTGTGAAAAAGAAATTTAAAGAATTATTGGAAAGAGAAGAAAAAGAGAAAGCCGATAGATAAATCTTTTTATTATTCAGGAAAAGAAGGTTAAGGCTGAAGAGTAGCTTAATTTATTTTTGAAAAATAGATAAAAGTGATCTTAAACAATATTATGCAGAAAAAGATGATGAATCATTATTTAGTAAAATAATAAGAAGAGAATTAATATAGTATATTTTTATTAAAGTAAATTAAATATCTTAACTTGTAATTATATAAAAAGAACTCGATTTAATTATCAAGTTCTTTTTTTGCTTCTTTGTATTGTTTTTCAGTATAAGGAATATTATTTCCCTTCAAAACTTCTACATATCTATCTAGGTTTATTATTTTTTCACCTTGTCTTGTTTTGAAGGGGTTATTTATATCGTGAGGTTTCCATTTATACATATTTATCTCCTTAAAATGAATTTAAATAACTTTATAATCGATTGATTTACTACACCTACAACCTAATGAATGAAAGCCAGAACAACCTAAAAATTTTTCTCCAGTTTTTTTATTGGATTTTTTAATCATTTCGCTTCCACATTCAGGACAGTAAATAGAAGATGTAGTTAATAGATTAATAAGCTCACTTTCGATAAAATCATAATTGCAATTATCGGGTTTTAATCTCAATAATTTTATTCCATTTCTTTCGAGCAATGAAGTTTTAAAAGCATCTCTTATTTTTTGACTATCACTTAATTCATGATGTGATCCATCTATTTCAATTGCTACTAAAGGAACAAAAGATTTTTCAGATAGTAATAATACATCTATATGATAAGAAGAAAGTTGTTTTAAGTTTTGGTTTTTAAAATCATTAGTAGGTTTAAAAAGTTCTCTTAATGAAACATGAGGTAATATTTCAACTTTGGCAGATTTATTTTTTATGAAATCATTAATATAAAAATATACTTCTTTTTCTAAAGAACTATCCCAAAATTTTTTTTCTTTATAATAATATGTACTTTTCTTTATACTTTCAATTTTTTCTTCAGTAGATTTATAATTTTGTTTTACATTTGAATTATTATTTTGTTCAATATTAATCTTGTAAGTTTTTTGATTTAAGTTTGATGAAGATTTTTTTAAAGAGTTATTTTTATATAGCAAATAAGCTATTATAATACAAACAATTAGAAATTCCATATGTACCCTCCAAATATCAATATTATTAATATTAATATTTATCAGAAATTTTTTCAAGTTTCAGAATCAAAACCATTAGATAAAAAATAAAAATGTAAGTTATGGAAATTTTTTGAGTTTTATATTAAAATAAAAGAGAGCATTAAGAATAATTAATCTATTATGAAGCAGTATAAAAAAATGAACTTAATTAAAATTATCTAATTAAGTTCATTTTTTTATATTAGTATATATCATTAAACTTTAACTAAACTGAAAGATTCAGAATATAAACTAGGTATAGTTGTATAATATGTGTATTTATATTCATTATATTGATATACGTCTACTTTATGCCTTTCAATTTTCATTTTTTTATTAATTTTTACAATATAATAATTGTTATCGGCTGGAAACTTAACATAAGTTCCTCCAACAGAAGAAGTTTTAGAGGCTTGTCCTATACTAACAGAAAAACTAGCAATTCCCCAACTTACACCAACGCTAAAACTTTGGTTACTACCTTTTGCAGTATTAATATATAATCCCCCTCCATTTGGGAAATTATATCCACCAGGATTCTGACCACTTGGAGTTACAGTAACGGTCTTATATTCAGTATTAACAACTGTTACCTTTTCATTCTCTCCATAACGAGGATTTAACTTTTTTTGTTCATTTGCGTATTCTTCTGACACAACTTTTTCTTTTGGTAGTTGTGATGCGAAAACAGGTTGAACTTGTGTTGAAATAATTGAAGAAATAAGTAAAATTGAAGTAGTTGATTGAATAAAAAGTTTTTTCATATTAATTCCCCCTAATTTATATATTATATTTTAAAATAAAAAATAGGCTTATAAATTTTATTCAAATTTTTCAAAAACTAAATCATTTGATGTAATTTGACCATATGCTCCACTATTCTTAGGAATAGCAGCAACAAATCTCCAACCTTCTTTACTGTATTTATCTATAAGTTCCCTATGATTATCAGTTTTAAACACTCCCCCAACAGTTGATTCAACATAAATATATTTATACAAGATTAATCACCTCTTTAATTTGAATAAACTAGTTAGTTAAATTCCACTACTATAATAAATATCTTCATAATAATTTTAACATAAATAGTAAAATGTTGCAATAAAAAGAAGAAAAGTTTATAGATGGGATACAGTGATAATTTGGGGTACTAGATTTTTTTAATAGTATTTCTTTTTTATGAATTAAAATACTTGACAAAAAATAGAAAATAGCTTATTCTTAAAACAAGCTATTATTCAAGCTATTATTTAAGTTATTTTAATTTTAAAAAGGAGGGTTTAATTATGAGTTTGAATTTATGGAAAAAAAAGAAAGATGAAGTGGTTTGTGCATTTAGAGTTTCTGGAGTAGTTCCAAAGGGAAAAGCTCCGAAAAATTTAAATAATAGACTTACACCAGCAGAGGTAGTAATGGCACATGATAAAATTTGTGATGAGTGTGGAATGGTTGCTTGGGGCACCAATACTACATTCAATGAAGCTAGATGGGGAGAGATAAAGGAAATATTATTTTTCGCAAATAGTATGGGGAATAAATTTGCTTGTTTAGCTGATGTAGAATATATTATTTCAAGTGAAGAACCTAAAATATTTCCAATTGATGTTTATGGTGATGTAGAAGCAAGGGAATGGAAAGGGGTACCATATAAGACCTTTTTAATTCTAAAAAACTTTAGGGAGTTAGATACAGAAAAAGAATTAAATGAGTTCGTTATGATTAGCGATGAGAATATACTATTTGGAGAGCAATGGCTTAAACCAAGATTTAGAATAGCTTACTTAAAACACTAAGTCTTGTGATATTAATAGATTTTACTTTATGGCTTTTTAAGTTACTTTATATTATCAACATAGTATAATATATATAAGCCATTATATTTTGTAAGGAGTTGATTTAGGGTGACTAGATTAGAAATATTAAGTCCAAAGGTAGATTTTGTCTTTAAAAGAATATTTGGAAATGAAAATAACCCAAGAATACTAATATCATTTTTAAATGCAGTAATAAAACCTAAAGATCCAATACAAGCAGTGCAAATTATGAATAATGATATAGATAAAGAATCTATTGAAGATAAATTCAGTAGATTAGATATTAAGGCAAAAACTAATAAAAATGAATTAATTAATATTGAAATTCAAATTAAAGATGAACATAATATGGTGAAGAGAAGTATATATTATTGGAGTAAAATGTTTGAAAGTCAACTTACAGAAGGAAAAAAGTATGATACATTAGCAAAAACAATTTGTATAAACATATTAAATTTTAAGTGCTTAAAGACAAAAGAAGCACATTCAATATATAGATTAAAAGAAATTAATACAAATGAAGAGTTAACAGATCTTCAGGAAATACACTTTATAGAACTACCTAAACTGCCAAAGAATGAAGAAATAAAAGATGTATTTGATGCCTGGATGGAATTTATAGAAAATCCTATAAGTAATAAACTTGAAAAAGCTGAAATGACTATACAAGAAATTAAAGAAGCAAAAAATGAATTATTAAGATTAAGTGCAAATGATAAAGAAAGAATGAAGTATGAAGATAGAAGAGCGGCTTTATTAGATAAAGTAAGCGCCCTTGAAAATGCGGAGGAAAAGGGGATAAAAATTGGAAAAGAAATTGGAAAAGAAATTGGTAAAAAGGAAGGTGAACAAAATAAAGCTATAGAAGTAGCTAAAAATTCTTTGAAAGCTGGACTTGATATAGATACTATTAGTAGTATTACAGGATTAGAAAGAAGTGAGATAGAAAAATTATTATAGATAAAATGGTATTAGTTGATACTCTTCAATTAATGCCGTTTTATTTTTTATTTTTAGTTTCAAAACTTAACACTTTTGGACTAAGGGTGTTTTTTGCTTGACATAGATTTTTAATAAACGATAAAATAATACTTAATAAAAGGTCAAAAGTCATGGTCAAAAGTAATAGCATAAATTTATCATTTTTGGACTACTTTTGACCTTAATGGAGGAGAAAATATGAATTATGGATATGCAAGAGTTAGTACAACAAAACAAGGCTATGGAAATTCTTTAGAAGAACAATTATTACAATTATTTGAAGCTGGTTGTGATGAAGTTATAGAAGAAAAATTTTCAGCAAAGACAAATGATAGACCACAACTGAAAATATTATTAGAAAAATTAAAAGAAGGAGATACCTTTACAGTTACTAAATTGGATAGGTTCGCCAGAAGCTTAATAGATGGAACGAAATTAGTACAAGAGTTACTAGATAGAGGTATAAAAATAAATATACTTAACATAGGGGTAATGGATAATACGCCTTCAAGCAAATTAATAAGAAATATATTTTTATCTTTTGCTGAATTTGAAAGAGATATGATTTTAGAGAGAACACGAGAAGGAAAAGAAATAGCCAGGACCAAAGAGGGGTATAAAGAGGGTAGACCTAAAAAGTTTACTAAAGAGCAAATAGGCTTAGCTTTGTCTATGTTATCTGTAAATGGTGGAGATAAAAGTTATAAGGATGTTGAGAGATTAATAGGTATTAGTGTAAGCACATTAAAGAGAGAAAATAATAAGCGTAAATTAGAAAAGATAAATAATTAGTAAAAATAAGGGGCTGTATCAAAATAAATTTTGATACTAGCCGATAAGAAAAGGAGGATTCGAATTTGAATCCTCCTT
>NZ_JAASHD010000023.1:0-63269 GCF_019734375.1 Clostridium sp. K04 | reverse complement strand
TTATTCCAAATCTACCACTTTAAAATACAAAAAAGGATGTAGTAGATTTGTTTTTCCACAAATCTTACTACATCCTCTGAATTTATAGTAATTTAACAAGCTTTTCTAGTTGTTCAGATAATTCTTTTGCAAGTATAAAATTATTATCTCTTAAAGCTAATTCAATATTTGTTTCAACTGATTTTTTCTTTTGTTCAATTTTTAAATAATCTTTATTAAAATGATTAGCATAAATTATATCTTTAAAATGGTTTATGTTAATTTTTCTAATTTTCTTATCTTCAATAAGTAAAACATAATCCATACAATTTGCTATAGTATAGTAATCATGAGATACCATTAAAATAGCACCTTTGTAGTTTTTAATAGCCTTTTCTAATGCTATTTGTGAATATGTATCTAAATGACTTGTAGGTTCATCAAGAAGAAGAAGATCAGCTCCAACTTCACAAAGCTTAGCTAATTGAATTAAATTCTTTTCTCCACCAGATAAAGTTCCTATCTTTTGATTAAGTAACTCTTCATCAAAGTTATAACCAGCAAGATATTCTTTAATATCATCATAGGTTTTAAAACCAAGGTCAAAGAATTCTTCAGCTATAGTATTAGAATAATTTAATGTTTGGCCTTGAAGCTGAGATAAATAACCTATCTTAGTATCTTTATCTATTTCAATGGAAGGATTATTATTTTTAAATATCTCTTGGAAAAGTGTAGTTTTACCAGTACCATTTGAACCAACAAGAGCTACTTTATCAGTAGATTTAATTTCAAAATTAACATCTTCTAAAAGCACTTCATCAAAAGCAAGATTATAATCAGTTACTTTTAAAGCTGTTTTTTCTTCAATTTCATTTGCTGTAACGAAAATTATATTTGGTTCTTTAATCTCTACAAATGGAGCTTTAATTCTACGTTTTTCTAATCTTTCTTGGAATTTAACTCTAGCTCTTAAAGTTTTTCCTCTAAATTGTTCTGCATTTTCAGATGCTAGCTCTCTTAATCTATCTATTATTTCATCATTTCTTTCAATTTCTTCAGTATCAGCGGCAGCTAATTCTTGTAATTCAATTTTAGTTTGAAGTAATGAGAAATTATACTCAACATATCCTCCATCAAACTCTTGAATTTCCATGTTTTCAAGATGAATAATTTTGTTGAAACAATGATTCAATAGGTATCTATTATGGGTAATAATCAATGTTGTTCCCTTGTGTGAATTAATTAGATTTTTAAGAGCATTAAGGTTTGTAAAATCTAAAAATACATCAGGCTCATCCATAATAAGTAGATCAGGATTAGTTAGCATTGACTTAATTACCTGAATAAGCTTGAATTCTCCACCACTAAGTTCAGATATCATTAAGTCTTTAGACTTAATTAATTCTATAAGGTTTAATTTTTTATCAATCATGTTTTCATAGTCATCACCATTAATTGCGTCAAATGCATCTAATGCTTCTTGATATTTTTCAAGTAAAGTTTCAATATCAGAAGATGTTTCCATTTCAGTACATATAGCAGTTATTTCATTTTGTAATTTAATGAAGTCTTCTGCTAAATATTCAAAAACTGTGATTTCTTTTGTTTTATCAATTTCTTGGAATTGACGTACATAACCAATTCTACAGTTTGGATCAATTTCTAATTTGCCATCAAACATATATTTTTCAGGATCCATAATTATATCTATAAGTGTACTTTTTCCACTACCATTTGTTCCTATAAAGGCACAATGTTGCCCTTCTTCTAGTGTGAAGGAAATATTATTATATAGATTTTTCTGTGGAAATGAGTAGGATAAGTTTTCAACTTTTATCATAGTATTACCTCTCTTTATCATTAAAAAAGAGCCTATAAACTGAATACTTAGCTTCAGATAAAAATAAGCTCTTTAATATATTATTTTATCAATTGAAATTTTACAGTTGATAAAGATATTTTTAGTTTAATATTGATAGCTTAACACTTTTTTTAACTAAGTTCAATCATTTCATATGAGCAAGAAAAAGTTCTATGAGATTACTTTTTTTAAGTAATAATTAATTGGAATTAATATACAAAAAAGAACTTTGACAAATTGAAAAATATGATATAAAATAAAGTTAATCGAGTTGCAAGAAAGCGTAAATCCAGATGGATTTGCGCTTTCTTTTTTTTAATGTATAGGAAAGTATAAAAATTTTAAAGTCGTAAAGCTACTGATACCAATGTATTTCAAAATTTAAAAACTATAAAATTGATACCACGAAGTGGACGTGGCGATAGCCACTTTGTTCTTAAAAATGAAAAACTTACTAAAATGGTTGTGATAGTTTTCCGTAAAAGCTATCTCATATGAAAGGAGAAAATTTGGAAAAAGAAATTAAAATGAACAAAATGGGAACAGTAGCAGTTCCAAAGATTATGCTTAGCATGGGAATACCAATGGTTTTATCAATGGTATTACAAGCTTGCTATAATATAGTTGATAGTATGTTTGTTGCTAGAATTCCTGATTCAGAAGGATTAATTCATGCAGGAGAGTATGCTGTAAATGCTCTTACTTTAGCATTTCCTATACAGATGCTTATTGTAGCATTTGGAATAGGAACAGGGATTGGTGTTAATGCATTACTGTCAAAAACACTTGGAGAAAATAACCCTAAGAAGGTAGCAAGAGTTGCTGGAAACGGGGTATCACTAGGTATTATTATTTATGTATTCTTTTTTATATTTGGAATATTAGGAATTAACATTTATTTAAGAAGTCAGACTTCTAATGCTATTATTTTATCAATGGGAAGAACCTATTTAATGATTTGTACATTATTATCAATAGGGATGATTATGTTTTCTATTTATGAAAAGCTTCTACAATCAACAGGAAAAACTATATATTCTACAATGGCACAACTTGTAGGAGCTATTACGAATATTATATTAGATCCAATATTAATATTTGGATGGTTTGGTTGTTCGCAAATGGGCATTGCTGGTGCTGCTTATGCAACAGTAATTGGACAAGGAGTATCAATGTTAATGGCAATGTACTTCCATTATAAGAAAAACAAAGAAGTGTTAAATGGATTAAATTTGCAGCCTTTGGTTTAAGAGATGCAATTACTCCAATTGTCGCTTTTAATTATGGTTTAGAAGATCACAAGAGAGTAAAGGATGGAATTAAATATGGTATTTTATATACTAGTATTATAATGATTGTTGGAACTTTAGGACTCCAAATTTTTGCACAACCTTTAGCTAGTTTATTTGGTTTATCAGATGAAACAGCAAGACTTTGTATTTTAGCAATACGTATTATTTCAGTAGGATTTTTATTTGCAGGATGGAATATTGCAATTCAAGGTGTTTTCCAAGCCTTAGGATGTGGAGTAAGTTCATTAGTAATTTCACTTTTAAGATTATGTGTTGTTGTATTACCTCTTGCTTGGTTATTGTCTAAGTTTTCAAATGGAATAAATATAATGTGGTTTTCATTTCCAATAGCTGAAGCTGTTGCTTTAGTAGTGGCAGTTGTTCTTATGATAAAGGCTAATAGAAGCAAGATTATGACTATGAAGAAATATAGTGAATCAGCATAAGCAAAAATAGTAACAAAATAATTTAAAAATTGACAAAGTAGATATCGCGTGGTAATATAAACAAAAAAATCCCTTTAAATTGATTCGAGAAATCAGTAAGGAAGTTATGATATACTTGCAAAATGACTTTATGTTGAGATAAATGTACTTAGTATTAAGCAGCGTGTTTAATGATTGAATAGTACATTTATAGAAGAAAAAAAGTTGTTTATATTGAGATTATATTAGTCTTCCTATTTGGAAGACTTTTTTTTATGTCATTCAATTAAAGTATATTAAGCCTTATATAGTTATTTGAATTAGGGAGTGACTAGCAAGGAGAGGCAAAAAATGAACAAAAAAATTAACAGTAGCAATAAGCTAGCAATTAAAATGGTAGTAGCTCTTATTTTAGGATTAGCAGCTGGCATAGGATTTATAGTTCTTAGAGAGAACTTAATGGGAAATGGTAATGGTCATATCTGGACAAGTATTAATAATATTTTATTCCAAGATATATCACAAGAAGGAGCAACAAGTGCTCTTGGTATATTTTATATAGTTGGTCAATTGTTTGTAAATTCACTTCAATTAGTAATAGTACCAATGGTGTTTACATCAATAGCATTAGCTATGTGTAAGATAAGTGATACTAAAAAGCTTGGGCGTATTTCATACAAGACTATATTAGGATTTTTATCAACTTCAGTATTTGCATTAGCATTAGCAGGAGCAATAGGATTTATAATAAAGAACTTAGGATTATTTACAGCTAATGTTGAAAATGTAACAGCACAAGCAGGTGTTGTAAGCTCAAGAAATCCATTATTAATAATAGTTCAAGCAATACCAAATAATATTTTATCAGCATTTTCAACTAATAGCAGTATATTGGCAGTAGTTTTTGTTGCTGTAGTATTAGGTCTTTGTATTAATTACTTAGGTGATAAAGTAAAAGTATTAAAAACTTTATTAGAAGAAGTAAACTCAATCATAACGGTATTTTTAAGCTTTATAATAACTAAGTTTGGACCAGTAGCAATATTTGTTCTTATAACAAGAACATTTGCAATATATGGTGTAGAGAACTTAAAGCCTGCACTTGTATATGTTGTTACAACGCTAATAGCATTACTATTATTCTTAATATTTGGATATGCAATATTTATAGCAATTGGAGCTAGACTTAACCCAATTAAGTTTGTAAAGAAAATAGGTAAAGTAGCATTATTTGGATTTTCTACTTCATCATCTGCAGCAACATTGCCTTTAAATACTAAAACTACAGTTGAGGAGTTAGGTGTTAGCGCAGATATAGCATCGTTTGTATTACCTCTTGGAATGACTATAAATATGAATGGAACAGCAATAATGCAGGTTATAGCTGCAATATTTATAGCAACAAGTGCAGGGTATGATGTAACAATAGCAAATATAGTAGTTATTGCATTACTTGCATTAATAGCATCAGTTGGTACACCAGCAGCGCCAGGTGCAGGAGCAATAATACTTTTCACAGTATTAACTGGAATGGGATATAATAATGATGCGGCAATTCTTGCTTATTCATTAATCCTTGCAATAAATAGACCAATAGAAATGTTAGTAACTTCTTTAAATGTAGTTGGAGATGCTGCAACAAGTGTAGTAGTTGCAAAATCTGAAGGAATGCTTGATGAAGAAGTATATAATATCGAAGATGTAAAATAGCAGGTGTATTTTAAAGAGAATGTATTGAATTTATAATGAAAAAGTTCACGATATTAGTATCGTGAACTTTTTTTTAAAATAAATTCACTATGAAATTTTTTAAAATTAAGGAAATGAAGAATATAATTTAAATTTTGTAAATCATAATATTCATAATGCAGGTTATGAAAAGATAGGATCTTTTAAAGATATGAATATATCAGATATCATTTCAATTATAAATGTTAATATAAAAGGAATGACAGCAATTAATATTGAAGATTACAAGAGTATTGAACCAGATAAACGTACACAAGTACTATTTGAAAGATTATATGAATTCTTTGAAAAGGAAAAAGATATTGTAAATCGCATTATGATGCACAATGAAATAGATGGTAAAATGGCAGAATTGTTGAAACGCTTCATGCTTTTAAAAATAAGAGAAATAATATCTTCATGCGAATGTGTTGAAAAGCATAGTATGCAATTAGAAATTATAATAATGCATTACAGTAATACTTTACAAATGGTTTTAGAATTTTGCTTTTTAAGGAAAGATTCAATTTCAAAAGAAGAAGCTAGAATAAGTATTGATTATTTATTAGGATCATTAGAAAAGAAAGGAAAGTTATTATGATACTATATTTTTCAGCAACAGGAAATTCTAAATATGTAGCAGAAAGAATTGCAAAAGCAACAAATGATGAATGTATATTTATACTGGATATTATGAAAGATGAAAAATGCTTTTTATCTATCAAGGAAAATGAAAATGTAGGAATAGTTTCACCAACATATGCATGGGGATGTCCTTCTGTAATTATAGATTTTTTGAATAAAGTTTCTTTTAGTGGAAAAAAGAAGAGTTATTTTTACTATATAGCAACTTATGGAACAACACCAGGTAATAATGGCTATTTGGCTGATAAAAATCTATCGCAAAATACAGGTATAAAATTTTATGCTTTTTTTAGTGTGAAAATGCCGGATACATGGACACCTATATTTGATTTATCTAATAAAGAAACGGTAGCTGTAATAAATAAGAATGCTGAACCGCAGATAGATGAAATAATTCAAAAGATACAACAGAAATCTTCTGGAAATTTCATGAGAAATAAACTACCTAAATTTGTAGCACCATCTTATAAGCCATATTATGAAAATATGAGAAAAACTAAGCATTTCACTGTGGATGATAGCTGTATTGGATGCAGATTGTGTGAGAAAATGGGATAAATAGATGATTTATTAAAAGGATATTAAGGGATAGATTTATAAAGTAGTTAATTTTAAAGGGCGTGATTAGATACCAACATAAAACAATAAGTGTTAAATTCAATAGAGCATAAAGCATTTTAAACATAGTTCTTAGATTTCTTTATAAAGTTTTCTTAATAACGTATATATACTTAAAAATGTAATAAAAATCCTTTTAATAACTTTAAGTGGAAATTAAATGCTAAAAGTGGAAAATATAACTTGTTAAGAAAAAGAGTCAAAAGTTAAGATAAACACTTAAAAGATAAGTTAAACTTAAATAATTAAAGATATAGCTTTTTACTTATATTCACATTAGTAGTAATATTTATAGCAAGACTAGTCAAAAAATAATTTTTAAATTTTAAAATTAACAATAAAAGTTAAGGAGTGTAACTAGTGGAAACTATTGGTATAAAACTAAGCCGAGAAGTATATAAATCAGATGCAGAAAAAATGGCTGATTGGCTTAGCGATAAAGAAATATCAAGTAATTTAAATGAAGGAGTAAATGCAAAGGAAAATCTAATCAATATTATAAATAGAATAGATATGCCTATATTAACTCATTTATTTAATAATAATTGTAGTTTTTTTACTATTAAAAGCGCATATGAAACAATAGTTTTTTTAAGGTTAATACCAAAGAATGATGGAGTTGAGATAGTAATTGCTGTTGGAGAAAAAGAGTTGTGGGGGAAAGGTATAGGGCATAAAGCTGTGCTAGAAGCCTTAAAAAAAGCTTTTTTTGATATGAGAACAGAGAAGGTAGTTGCAAAAATAAAAAAGACAAATAAAAGATCAAGAAATTTATTTAAAGGAATTGGATTTATGGAAGTTAAAGAGTTAGAAAGAGAAATTGAATATAAAATAACTAAAGAAACTTTTTTTAAAATAGCTTCATAATATTATAAATTATAGGTATGACTTTGATGACACATATAGTAACTTCTGAATAAGTATCATTACTATGTAAATACTAATATGTGTTTATAAATATAAATATAAAACTTTTGAATACTTAAATTAATTAATGATAACGATTTAAACCATATCGAATGAGAAGATATTACCATTAGATGGGAGTGGCGAAAGCCACCTTTTTTTATAAGTAAAGAAAATGTGATACATCTAATGCTAGTAATTAAAAAGAAGATTTTATTAAGGATAGATTTTTAAATCTATACCTGAACACTAATATAAATTATATATAACATTAAAAAGTGTAGGAAAATCTACACTTTTTAATATTATTGAGGAGGATGATTTTTCATGTTTAAGATTGATGATTATATAATGTACGGTATGACAGGGGTATGTAAAGTTATAGATATAACTAATGAGAAATTTTTAAATTCCAATGCGAAAGATAATTTCTAAAGGATATATGACTTCATTAATAAATGATATGACTAATATGGAGACGTTATGGATAGATGATGAAAAAACAAGAAATAAGCAATTCAAAACAATGCTTAAAAGTGGTAAATGTGAGGATTTAATTAAATTAATATTTAATAAAAGGTATTCAAAATCTATTAGTAAAAAATTAAATAAGGCTGACAAGGAGATTATAAAAGAAGCAGAAAGATTATTAAATGAAGAGTTTGCAGTTATTTTAAATATTTCTCCTAATGAAGTAAACTCATATATATCAAGTCAAATATCTTAATAAGGTATTTTTATACTATGTTGGTATGTGTTTTGAGAATTATCTTCACCATAAAATTTACGATAGAAATATCGTGTATTTTTTAATTGTTAAAATATATTACTTTCACAACTTCATTTTATACCCAATATTATGTAAGAAAATATTTAAAAATATTATAAAGCAGGTTTTGAATAAGAGAAAATAAGAGAATTATAAATGATAAAAGAATCTGTATATGTGATATAATTTATTTAATGTTAGTAATTAAGAAGGGAAAGTATATGAAAGTTAAAATACAAGATGTAGCTAAAAAGGCAGGGGTTTCACCAACTACTGTATCAAGGGTTCTTAATAATAGAGGATATATAAGTGAGGAAACAAGGGAAAAGGTTAATAGAGCAATGAAGGAACTTAATTATGTTCCAAATGATGTTGCACGTTCATTATTTAATAAAAGAACTAATTTAATAGGATTAATTATACCTACTGTAAGTAATCCTTTTTTCGGAGAACTCACTTTTTATATAGAGACTATTTGTAATTCTATTGGATATAAAGTTTTGATTTGTAACAGTCTTAATAATATTGAAAATGAAAAAAAATATTTAGAAATGCTTATGAGAAACCAAGTTGATGGAATTATAGTTGGAACACATAATCAGGGGATATTAGATTATAAAAATGATAATTTAGCTGTTGTATCTATTGATACATATTTATCAGAAAATATACCAATCATAGGATCGGATAATTATAATGGAGGAAAGATAGCAACAGAACTTTTATTAGATAAAGGATGTAGGAATATAATTAATATAGATGGAGAAGTTAATTTAAGAACACAAGCAAGATTAAGAAAAATTGCATATGAAGATGTAATGAGGGCAAGTAATCAATTACCTATAACTTATGAAGTTATGGGGGCATTTGATAGTAAAAATCAAATTGAGATTGCAAAGCAAATCTTAAATGAACATCCAGAAGTAGATGGAATTTTTGCAACAAATGATTTATTTGCAGCAGCCTTTATAAATGAAGCTAGAAAGCGTGGCAGAAAAATACCAGAAGATATAAAAGTGGTGGGGTATGATGGAACTGAGACAAGTAGAAGCTTGTTGCCAGATTTAACAACTATAAAACAACCAATAGAGCTCATAGCAAAAACATCAATTGATGTATTGATAAAGGAAATTGAAGGAGATTTCTCCTGTAAAAAGTCTCAGATAGCACTTCCAGTATCACTTTTAAAGGGTAAAACCACATAAAATTATAAAAAATTTATATTTATGGATAACATACTAAAAGATATTAATAGGTTTTAGTATGTTATTTTTTTACAAAAAAATATATGAAACCGGTTGACATATGAAAGCGGTTGACATATAATTTATTTAACAAATAAAAATGTTTACAAAAAGAGGGGGATTTTAAAAATGTCAAAATCAAAAGTAGTGTATTTAAAATTGAGTGCTTATTTCTTTTTCTTCTTTGTAACTTGGTCAGCAAGTTATTCATTATTCTCTATTTGGCTTGGACAAGAAATAAATTTAAGTGGAGCAGATACTGGTATTGTATTTTCTGTAAACGCTATCTTTGCTTTATGCATGCAACCTTTATATGGTTATATTTCTGATAAGATAGGATTAAGAAAAAGTATACTTACATTTATAAGTGTATTATTAATTTTTGTGGGACCATTTTATATATATGTTTATGGACCTTTATTAAAATACAATACAATTTTAGGTGCAGTAGTTGGTGGAATTTATTTAGGAACAGCATTTTTAGCTGGTGTTGGAGCAATTGAATCTTATGTAGAAAAAATAGGGCGTAAGTATAATTTTGAATATGGACGTTCTAGAATGTGGGGGTCATTAGGATGGGCTGCTGCTACTTTTTTTGCTGGACAGTTATTCAATATCAATCCTAATATTAATTTTTGGATTGCATCTATTTCAGCTATCATATTATTCTTTATAATCTTATCTATATCAATAGAAATGAGTGATGAAGATTTAGAAAAAGCTCAATCTGTCAAAATAAAAGATGTGTGTTTGCTTTTCAAATTAAAAGAGTTTTGGCTTTTTATACTTTATGTAATCGGTGTAACTTGTTTCTATAATGTTTATGATCAACAATTTCCGTTATATTATTCATCTATGTTTAGTTCAAAAGAAATAGGTAATCAGATATTTGGTTACTTGAATTCATTGCAAGTATTTTTAGAAGCAGGAATGATGTTCATGGCACCATTTATAGTAAATAAAATTGGTGCTAAAAAGGGATTAATTCTTGCAGGATTGTTAATGAGCTTTAGAATTATAGGTTCAGGATTAGCAACAGAGCCAATATTAATATCATGCATGAAATTACTACATTCAGTTGAATTACCAATAATGCTCATTGCAGTATTTAAATATTTAGCAGCTAATTTTGATACTCGTTTATCTTCAATACTATATTTAGTTGGTTATCAGTTTGCTTCTCAAGTAGGTGCAACAGTATTATCACCAGTAATAGGTAGATTTTATGATACTGTAGGTTTCAGCAGTACTTATATTATAATGGGATGTATAGTTTTAGTATTTACAATAATATCAATGTTTACTTTAGCTAGTACAAAAAAAGAAAATCTAGATACGACAAAAGTAGGAAACGTAAATAGTTTATAAAGTGGAGGGAAAATAATAATGTTAGATAAAAGAATTTTAAAAGCAGAAGAAGTTTTAAAAAAGGAAAAAGAAAATGTAAATAAGGAATATAGACTTGGATATCATATTATGGCACCAGCTAATTGGATTAATGATCCTAATGGACTTATTCAATATAAAGGAGAATATCATGCGTTTTATCAACATCATCCTTATGATGAAAACTGGGGGCCTATGCATTGGGGACATGTTAAAAGTAAGGATTTAGTAAATTGGGAACATTGCCCTGTTGCATTAGCACCAGGAGATGAATTTGATAAGGGAGGGTGTTTTTCAGGAAGTGCAGTAGAGGATGATGGAAATCTTGTTTTAATTTATACAGGACATAATTATATAGATAAAGAAAAAGATATATTTTTCGAAAATCAAAATATTGCAGTAAGTAAAGATGGTGGAATTACTTTTGAAAAATATGAAAACAATCCTGTTATAGCTAAACCACCTGTAGATAGTATACATCACTTTAGGGATCCTAAAGTTTGGAAACATGAGGACAAGTGGTACATGGTTGTTGGAAATTCTACAAAGGATAATATAGGAAGAGTAATATTATATACTTCTTCAGATTTATATAAATGGGATTATGTTGGAACACTTGCAACAAGCAAAGGTGAGCTAGGGTATATGTGGGAGTGTCCTGATTTCTTTAAGCTGGGAGATAAGTATGTATTGAGTTTTTCACCACAAGGAATTGAAAAGAAAGATGGCAAATATCCTAATTTATTTCAAACTGGATATATAGTTGGAGATTATGATTATTCTAATAATAAATTTGAACATGGAACATTTAATGAATTTGATAATGGACATGATTTTTATGCTGTTCAAACATTTTTAGATGATAAAGGACGCAGAATTGCAATAGGATGGATGGATATGTGGGAATCTGATATGCCTACTAAAAAAGATGGATGGTGTGGAGCATTAACCCTTCCACGTGAATTAACATTAAGCTCTGATAATAAGATAATGATGAATCCAGTTGAGGAATTAAAAACACTAAGAGAAGAGTGTATTTTACAAGAAGAAAATATAGATGTATATGAAAATAAGAGTTATGAATTAAAAACAAATGAAAGAATGATGGAACTTAACATTACATTTGATTTATCTGAATTTGATGCAGATAAAGTTGGAGTTAAGATAAAAGGAAGTGAGGAAGAAGAATTAAGTTTAAATTATAATAAAGATATTTCAGAGTTAATTCTTGAATGCTCTAAATGTGGTAAAAATAAGGATGGGGCTAGAAAGGCTATTTTAAATAAGCAAGAAGAATTTTCATTAAGAATATTTATAGATAGATCATCAGTTGAAGTATTTGTTAATAATGGAGAGGCTACAATGACAAGTAGAATTTATCCTAAGAATAAATTTGATGAACTTGAAATTTACTCAAATGGTAATGGAGCAAAAATTAAATGCATAGAAGTATGGAAATTAAGAGATGTATGGAAATAATTTTATAATTGCTTTTATTAAAGGATGTTTATTTTAATTAAGAATTAATAGATAATGTTATAAGTAAATTTAATACAATAAAAAGAGCAACCAAGTTGATATGATCTCTTTATAGTAGACAGTTTAAATAATAAAACTGTAACTATAGAGGGAGCATATCACAAAGTAGTTGCTCTTTTATTTTACATTATAAAAATTAAATTAGTTATTAATATTATCTATTTTTATAGGATTAAAACATACTTCAAAGTCTTTACAATGGAATAGGATATACTTAGAGAATATAACATGGTAAAAGAGTTACCAGTAAGTGAACATGGTGGAGTGATGCTTTATTTATAATAATGAAATGATAGAAGAAGTAATTATTAAAAAACAGTGCAAAATATAATAATATCTTAAAGTAAGGAGTTGTATCATAGGTGAATATATGAAAAAGGTTATTAATGAACAATTAATTTATGAAATACTTTCTGTTGTAGAAGAAATCCCTGAAGGGAAAGTAGCTACATATGGACAAATTGCTAAACTTATTGGCAGAGACAAAAATGCACGTCTTGTTGGGAAGGTTCTTAGCCAGGCAGAATTTTATGGGAAATATCCATGCCATCGTGTGGTAAATTATGCTGGCAGACTAGCCCCGGGGTGGAAGGAACAACGATTTTTACTATTAGGAGAAGGTGTATCTTTTAAGGATGAGAATCATGTTGATATGAAGAAAAATCAGTGGGATTATTAGGAGTTAGGTATGGCGATATTTAAAAATTTACTAGGAATAAGGGAAATTAAATCTCCTATATTTTATAAAGAATTTAAAGAAGAAAATAGACAATTATTTGATTTAATAGAGTTAAGGGATAAAGTTAAATCAAATAAAAAAGAATATATAGAAAGGGATATAACATTTTTAAAAGCAGGAATTCAGGGAGAAA
The DNA here is from genome assembly GCF_019734375.1 of Clostridium sp. K04. Taxonomy (NCBI): domain Bacteria; kingdom Bacillati; phylum Bacillota; class Clostridia; order Eubacteriales; family Clostridiaceae; genus Clostridium; species Clostridium sp. K04. Next base: position 50,002 of record NZ_JAASHD010000023.1, on the reverse strand, counting down.
GGAATGTATATTTTGAGATTAAGAATTCCTTTATTCCTATGATATGTCTACATGATATAAGGATACAAGATGGAGATTATGTTGCGCAATTAGATTTTATACTAATAACAGCACAGTTTATTATGATTTTAGAAACTAAAAAGCTTAATGGTGATATATACGTAAATCAATCAGGAGACTTTATTAGATACATAAAAAATAGAAATGGAGAAGTTATTAAGAAAGAAGGAATTTATAGTCCTATAGCGCAAAATGGTAGGCATGTAAGAATAGTGAAGAATATGCTTATTAAAAATGGCATTATTAAGAATTTACCTGTTATATCTGGTGTAGTTATAGCTAATCCAAAGAGTATAGTTAATAAATCGAAGGCTCCAAGTAAAATTAAGTATGAAATCTTTAGATATGATCAATTGACTGATGTAATAAGTAATAAAATTAATTATTATAAGAAGGATTATAATATATTTGAGGATATAATGAAGAATATAGGTGAGTTTTTCATTAAAAATAATAAATCAATAACATTTGATTATAATAAAAAGTATTCTTTAACAGAAGAGGATTTTATTAAACAAGGTGTTGAAGAAACATTTAAGGAAAGTGTTAAAGAGGAGATTGTGGAAAGTGTTATTGAGAAAGTAGTAGAAGCTAAAATAGAAGTGGGAGTTAAAAAAGAAAAATCATATGAAGAATTGGTTGATGAATTAAAGCAGTATAGGTTAAATAAAGCAAAGGAAGAAAAAGTGAAACCGTATTTTGTTTATAATAATGAAATGATGGAAGAAATAATTAAGATGAAACCTAAAAATGAGGAAGAACTTATTGCTATTAGAGGTTTTGGACCAGTTAAAATTGAAAAATATGGACAGGATATAATAGATATAATTAAATTATAAGTTTGGATAGAAAATATTTTGAGAATGTATAATGAAATAAGGGATAGGGGTAAGGAACGCATTGACTACACCATTAAACCAATGAAAATAATTTCAGTGTATTATATAATGATTTAGAATTGGTAATAATGAACCGTATCATAAATAAGTGAGGTTTTTACTGAAATTGGATTATTAATATAGGTGAGAGCTTATTTATGATTCGCATCAACAATAAAATCCACTAAAATATAAGAAATGTTTTAGTGGATTTTTTAATTTGTAGTATAAATATATTATTGTTATAAAGATTTTCTGTATTGGGAAGGTGTACAGTTTTTATACTTTTTGAATTGCTTTACAAAATAACTAAAGTTATCTATTCCAACACTTAATGCAATATTAGAAATTGAGAGTGTTTCAGTTTGCAGAAGTTCTGTAGCTTTTTCGATTCTATAACTATTAATATATTCTACAGGTGTTTTTCCAATTACACTTTTAAAAAACCTACAAAAATATTGAACATTCATATTTGCTTCTAAAGCTAAATCTTCAATATATATTTTATCATTGTAATTTTCATGAATATAGTTAAGTATTTTTTTTATTAAATCTATCTTATAATCTTTTTTTATAGATTTAATATTTTTCTTATTTAATAACATATCTTCAGAAATTAATAGTGAAATTATCTTGTATAAAGATGATTTGATATTTAACTGCCATCCATTATTAGAAGTTTTATATATATTTATCATATCTAAAATCTCTTTAAGTATTTTTTTTTTAACTTTACTGTTTTTCGGAAGTGATGTTGGAAAACTAATTATATTATTTAATATAGGTATAATATAATTTATTTCACAATAGTCGAAATATGAACTACTTAATATTTGGGGTGAAAAAACAATAGCATGATGTAAAGATGCTTTATTATCTACTGAATTAATAAGATGTAATTGTTCTGAATTTATAAAGAAATAATCTCCAGGTTTTGCAATTATAGTAACCATATCAATATCAATTTTTAATTCACCCTTTTCTATATATATAATTTCAATTTCATTGTGCCAGTGAAAAGGGACAGAATAATTTCCTATTGAATCTAAGTGACTGTATATGTGAAAAGGAAACATAGCAGTTCCATGATTGGATTTTTCTTTTAAGTTTATATTTGCCATAAAAATAAACCTCCTTAAAAAAGTCAAAATAATGTTATTTTAGGATAAAATAGAGCAAGTTTAAAAAAAAAATAGTATGTATAATACAATTATAGATTGATATAAATGAAAATCAATATATATTTTTAGCATAAAAGAAAAAGTTATAAATAGGTAGGTGATTTTATGGAGCGCAAGTGGTGGCATGACTCAATAGTATATCAAATTTATCCACGTAGTTATATGGATAGTAATAATGATGGAATTGGAGATTTGAGAGGAATAATATCAAAGTTAGGTTATTTAAGAGATTTAGGTATAGATGTAATTTGGCTTAGTCCAGTATATAAATCTCCTAATGTAGATAATGGTTATGACATAAGCGATTACTATGACATAATGGATGAATTTGGAACAATGGATGATATGAAGGAATTAATTAATAAGGCTAAAGAATTTAATATTAAAATTCTTATGGATTTAGTTGTTAATCATACATCTGATAAACATAAGTGGTTCATTGAGGCAATAAAAGGAAAGGATAATCCTTATAGAGATTTTTATATTTGGAGAGACCCAGTAGATGGGGGTGTTCCAAATGAACTTCAATCAAATTTTGGAGGACCAGCATGGACTTATGATGAGGCATCGGGTCAATATTATTTCCATTTACATGATAAGAGACAACCAGACTTAAATTGGGAAAATCCCTTAGTAAGAGAAAAAATATATGAAATGATTAATTTTTGGTTAGAACTTGGAGTAGGTGGATTTAGATTAGATGTTATAGATTTAATAGGTAAAGATGTAGATAAACTAATAACTAAAAATGGACCTAAGTTACATGAATATTTACAAGAGATGAATAAAAGAACTTTTGGAGGATATGACTCATTAACTGTTGGAGAAACATGGGGAGCAACACCAGAAATAGCTAAGTTATATAGTTCACCAAATAGAAAAGAATTAAGTATGGTATTCCAGTTTGAAGTTATTTCATTAGATAAACAAGAAGGTAAAAGTAGATGGGATTTAGCACCTTTAGATTTCATAAAGTTTAAAGAAACTTTTAAGAAATGGCAAGTAGAATTATACGAAGAAGGTTGGAATAGTTTATTTGGAAATAATCATGATCTTCCAAGAATGGTTTCAAGGTGGGGAAATGATAAAGAATTTAGAGTTGAAAGTGCAAAAATGTTAGCTACTATGTTGCATATGCAAAAGGGGACGCCTTACATTTATCAAGGTGAAGAAATAGGAATGACTAATATAAGACTTAATTCTATAAAAGATTACAATGATATAGAAACTTTAAATGTTTATAAAGCGCGAAGAGCTTTAGGATATAGCGAGCAAGATGTTATGAATTCTATTTATGCAAAGAGTAGAGATAATGGAAGAACTCCAATGCAATGGAGCAAAGAAAAAAATGCAGGTTTTACAGAAGGAAAAGCATGGTTACATATAAATGATAATTATCGTTATATAAATGTAGAAGATTCAATTAATGATGAAAATTCAATATTAAATTATTATAAGAAACTAATAAAACTAAGAAGAGAGAATGATGTAATTAAATATGGGACTTTTGAATTGATTTTAGATAATCATAAAGAGGTATTTGCATATATAAGGAAGTATAAAAATATAGAACTTTTAGTAATATGCAATTTCTATAGTAATAATATAGAAATTGAATTACCAAATGAATATAGTGAGTATTCCTATGAAACTTTATTAACAAATTATACTGATAGTGCAAAGTTTAGCAATGTTATAAGTTTAAGACCATATGAAACAATAGTTTATAAGTTTAAAAAATAATTTTGGAGCGGCTATTGATAATACATCAATTAAAGATTTATTATCAAAGCCAATCTATAAAATAAATTTATATAATTAATGAAAACGATTTTTAAGAAAGGTGGAGAGAAAAATATGGCTACAGAGCAAAAAATAAAAACTAGCTCAAAAGAAATTTTAGACATAATTGGTGGAAAGGATAATATTATAAGTGCAGCTCACTGTGCAACCAGATTAAGATTAGTTTTAAAAGATGAAAGTATAGTTGATTTAGATAGGTTATCAGATGTTGAAATAGTAAAAGGTTATTTTTCAAATTCAGGTCAATTTCAGATAATAATTGGTAGTGGAACTGTTGATGAAGTATATAAAGAAATAATTGCTTTAGCAGGAATAACAGAATCTAGCAAAGAGGAGATTAAAAAGAAAGCAGATGAGAAATTGAATCCTCTTCAAGCATTAGTTAAGACATTATCTAATTTATTCGTTCCAATATTACCAGCATTAATTGCTAGTGGTTTATTAATGGGAATAAATAATGTGCTAACATCGCAAGATTTGTTTATTCAAGGTAAATCTATAGTAGAAGCATATCCTCAAATTGCAGATTTAGCTAGGCTAATAAATACTTTTGCAAATGCAGCATATGTATTTTTACCAATATTAATAGCATTTTCAGCTACTAAGTTATTTGGAGGAAATCCGTATTTAGGAGCAGTTATTGGAATGATAATGGTTCATCCAGATTTATTAAATGGATATAGTTATGGGGCTGCAGTTGTTGATGGAACAATTCCAACTTGGAATATATTTGGATTAAGTATAGAAAGTGTAGGTTATCAAGGTACAGTATTACCTGTAATTGCATCTTCGTATATTTTAGCTAAGATTGAAAAGCTTTTAAGAAAGGTAATTCCAGAATTCTTAGATAACTTATTAACTCCGTTATTTACAGTATTTATTACAGGACTTGCAACATTTATGGTAGTAGGACCAATAATGCGAGGCGCTGGTGAAATCATAACAAATGCTCTTATGTGGCTTTATAATACTTTGGGATTCCTTGGAGGAGCAGTATTAGGATTTATATATGCACCTCTTACAATGACTGGAATGCATCATAGTATACTTCCAGTAGAAATGCAATTATTCGCTAATATAGCAGTAACTGGAGGTTCATTTTTCTTAGCAATTGCATCTTGTAACAATGTAGCACAAGGTGCAGCGTCATTAGCATCAATTATTACATCAAAAAATAAAAAATTAAGAAGCATAGCATTAACATCAGGTATATCAGCATTATTAGGGATTACTGAACCAGCTATGTTTGGTGTTAATTTAAAGTTAAAAACACCCTTCTATTCTGCTATGATAGGTAGTGCTTTGGGTTCTGCATATTCGGTATTTACAAATGTATTAAATGTATCTCCAGGGCCAACAGGGATTATAGGTTTTGTAACAATAAGACCTCAAAATATAGTAAACTTCTTTATCTCGCTTGGAATAGCTTTTGTGGTTACATTTATATTAACATTAGTTTTATCTAAAAAAAATAAAAGTATAACTATTTAGAGAGATATTCAAGGAGAAAGAGTTAAAATATATCTACAAATTTAGTATAAAAATTAAAATTAAAAATAATAAACAAGGTGAAATACAATGGTAAAGTCTTGAAATGCAAAGATTTTTCCGTTGTATTTTATTATATTTTGAATAATACATGTTAGATTTGTGATTCTAAAAAGATTCTTTAATGGTGAGTAGAAATAAAAAATCTATTAAATATACGATAAAGATAATTTATAACGATAACACTATATTTAGTAAATAAAACAAAAGATATGTATAGAGTTGTTAAAATTATAATCATTTAGTATAAGGAAGTATGTTGGAAAATAGAATTATAGTTTTATCTGAATTAAAGCTAATTATAAATATATATTATATATAAAATAAGAGTTTTTACATATTTTCCAATGTGTAGCACACTTTTTTGAGAAGAGGAGTTTAAAATGGAAAAATTTATTTAAAAGAACAATTAAAGCAATTAAAAAAGTATAAAATTGAAGTTATTAAAAGTATACATGATACTGTTAATATACTAGAGAAAAATTATGGTATTAGGGATGTAGAGCAAGATTTAGGTGGATATGTAGTTATAGCAGAAAATATCGTAGATATCGAAATAATGAAACAAGATAAATTACAGGTTTAATACCAGAATATACCAATGTAATTAAAATACTCAATAGAGAAAATTTATATCAAGGAGCTAAAGAGAGATGAAGTAAGGTTCTGTGTCTACAAGGCCACTAGAGAGGTGATGAAACATACATTCCAAGAAGTCTTGATGTAACAGAACTAGAATTAATAGAGCTAATAAAAGAAAAAACTAAGTTAAGAGAAAGATTGAAAAAGCAAGCTAATTTAATTACACAGATTGAAGCTTTACAGTATAAATCATAATATAGTAGTCTAGAGGAAATAAAAAATGAAAACTTTACTAAATATAAAGAATATTCGTTAGTAGCTTATAATTTTGATACTATAGGTTTTGAAAAAAATTAAAGAGTATCTACTAGATGAAATAAAGCAAATAAAGGATAATGGAGAGATAACTGTAGAGACGAGTTTAAGAAGATTAGCATTAATATATGATTGAAAGAATTTTGAAAATTATTAAAAAAATAAACCTCACTTAATACTGATACGGAGAACCGTATCATAAGTAAATGTTAACTTTACTAAAGTTGTATAAGTAATTAATAGAAGATACCTTACAAAGACGGTAGATTAAAATCCATGCATAATTTTATGGGAAATATCCATACCATCGTGTGGTAAATTATGCTGGTAGACTAGAGCTAAGGGGAAGAACAACGATTTTTACTCTCAAAGGAGTGATAAGATAATAATGGTTGATAAAATATAGTGTACTGCAAAGGTGAAGCTTCGATTTTATCAAATAAATAAAAAGCTACATAAAACTGTAGCTTTTTATTATATTCAAATATGCTAAAATTAAATAATAAACTAATTTTCATTATATTGGAGGGAGCAATATTGAAAGAAGGACTCTATGAGCAAGTAATAAACAAAGAAATACTACAACAATTAGAAAACATAGAACAAGAAAACTTCATTATAGATAAAGATAAAATAGATAAAGAAGAAGCTAAAGCAATACTTTCACAATACATATCACAAGTAATAAGAAAATCCCTTAACTACATTAGAGACAAAGAAAAAGAAGATAGCGAAAAATTAATAAAACAAATACAAGCCTGTAATGACATAATTAACATATTAAGCCAAGTGTCAAATGAAGAAGATATTAAAAAATATGAAATAGATAAAAATGGAGAAATGCTTAATGCTCTATACTCAAAAATAAATAATAAAAGAGCAATTAATAACAAAGCAGCAATAAGACCAATAACTCCATTATCACAAAGTTCGCTATTTACAGGTTCAGGTCAAGAACCCAATATGTTAGGTGAATTAAATAAGGAAATACTATCATGTGATTCAATTGATTTGCTAGTTTCATTCGTAAAATGGAGTGGTATTAGATGTATAATGGACAGTCTTACAGAAGCAACTAGAGAGCAGAATAAAAAGTTAAGAATAATTACAACATCTTACATGGGAGCAACGGATGAAAAGGCTATACAAGAATTAAGTAAGTTGCCTAACACTGAAATAAAGATTTCATATGATACAAAAAGGACAAGACTTCATGCAAAGGCTTATATGTTTAAAAGAGATACAGGATTTACTACTGCATACATAGGATCATCAAATTTATCAAATGCAGCATTAACTTCAGGGTTAGAATGGAACTTAAAGGTTACAGAGCAAGATTCATTTGATATTATTAAAAAGTTTGAAGCTACTTTTGAAAGTTATTGGAATGATTCAGAATTTGTATCTTATACTGGAACAGAAGAAGATAAAAAGCAATTAAGAATTTCTTTAAAATTAGAGAAAAATTATAATGATGAAGATACGTCATTTGGATTTGATATTAGACCTTATGCATATCAAAAGGAAATATTAGAAACTCTTAAAGTTGAAAGAAAGATACATAATAAATATAGAAATTTAGTAGTTGCAGCTACTGGTGTAGGTAAAACAGTTATTTCAGCATTTGATTATAGAGATTTTTGTATAGAAAATAGGGGAAAAGCCAATAGACTTTTATTTGTGGTTCATAGAGAAGAAATATTAAAGCAAGCTAGATCAACATTTAGAGCGATATTAAAAAATAATAACTTTGGAGAATTAATGGTTGGTGGAAGAAAACCAGAAAGCTTAGATCATTTATTTGTTTCTATTCAAAGTTTAAATAGTAAAGATTTATGTGAAATAACATCAGAAGATTATTATGACTTCATAATAATAGATGAATTCCACCATGCTGCGGCACCATCTTATCAAAGGTTATTAAGTTATTATAAGCCTAAGGTATTATTAGGATTAACAGCAACACCAGAAAGAAATGATAATCAAGATATATTTAAATTTTTTGAAGATAGAATATCAGGAGAAATAAGATTACCAGAAGCTATAGATAGAAAGTTATTAAGTCCATTCCAATACTTTGCAGTATCAGATACAGTTGACTTATCAAAGCTAAAATGGCAAAGAAGAGGATATAGCATAAGTGACTTAAATAATGTTTATACTGGTAATGATAAAAGAGTTAGTGATATTTTAGTTGCTTTAAATAAATATGTTACTGATATAGATGAAGTAGTAGGTTTAGGATTTTGTGTTAGTAAAGAGCATGCTAAATTTATGGCAAACAAATTTAATGAGGCAGGAATAGAATCAATAGCATTAACTTCTGAAAGTAAAAAGGAAGAAAGAGATAATGCTAAAGAAAGGCTTGTTAAAGGAGAAATAAAGTTTATTTTTGTAGTTGATATTTATAATGAGGGTGTGGACATTCCTGAGATTAATACAATATTATTTTTAAGACCAACTGAAAGTTTAACAGTGTTCTTGCAGCAATTAGGAAGAGGATTAAGATTACATGATAAAAAAGAATGCTTAACGGTTCTTGATTTTGTAGGTCAAGCACATAAAAACTATAATTTTGAGGATAAGTTTAGGGCGTTAATAGGAAAAACAAATAAGCCTGTAAAAGATTATATTGAAAATGGATTTTTAACACTACCAAAAGGATGTTATATTCAACTAGAAAAGGAAGCAAAGGAATATATATTAAGAAATATTAAATCAGCTAGTAATACAAAAGCAAATTTGTTAAGTAAGTTAAGAAGTTTTAAAAATGATACAGATTTAGAGTTAACATTAGAAAATTTCTTAAAATATCATAACTTATCATTAGTAGATTTCTATGGTAAAACTAAAGATAGAAGTTTTTCAAGAATGTGTGTAATAGCAGAGCAAAGAGATGATTTTACAGAAGAAAATGAAGTAGAAATAACTAAAAAGTTATACAACTTGTTGTTTGTAAATTCAAGAAGGTTTATTGAATTTGTTATAGGATTAATAAAAAATAATGATGATATTTCTAATGTAGAATTTACAAATGAAGAGTCTTTAATGCTAAATATGATGTATTATATATTCTATAATGATGCACCAGAAAAGATAGGATTAACTTCAATAAAAGAAGGTATTAATAAGCTATTAAATAATAAAGTAATGATGAATGAAGCTTGTGAAATATTAAAATATAACTTTGATCATCTTAACTTTGTAGATAAGAAAGTAAACTTAGGATTTGATTGCCCTTTAGATTTACATTGTGATTATTCAACAGATGTTATTATGGCTGCCTTTGGATATTATAATGAAGAAAAGAAACCAGCCTTTAGGGAAGGAGTTAAGTACTTTGAGGATAAAGGAATTGATATATTTTTTATTACATTAAATAAAAGTGATAAGGATTTTTCACCATCAACTTTATATGAAGATTATGCAATCAATGAAAGGTTATTTCACTGGCAAACTCAAAGTAAAACTTCAACAGAAAGTGCAACGGGGAAAAGATATATTAATCATTTAAAAACAGGAAATAAGATTGCTCTTTTTGTTAGAGAATATAAAACTAGAGATGGACTTACATCACCATTTACTTATTTAGGAACTTGTGAGTATAGAAGTCATAGTGGAAATAAACCTATTAGTTTTATATGGGAACTTAATGAAGAAATTCCACCAAGTATGATTAATAAGGCAAACAAGACAATAATTATTTAGGAGAAAAACATATGAAGACAATAGAAGTAGTTGCAGCAATAATAAAAAAACAAGATAAAATATTCATTACAAGAAGAAGCTATGGAGAATTTGCAGATATGTGGGAATTTCCAGGTGGAAAAATAGAATTAGGAGAAAGTAGAGAAGAGGCATTAATTCGAGAAGTAAAAGAAGAACTTGAACTAGATATAAATAATTTAGAATATCTAACAACAGTAGAGTACGATTATCCAAACTTTCACTTAACAATGCATTGTTTTATTTGTGAAATATGTGGTGGAGAGTTAGTGTTAAATGCCCATAATGATGCTAAATGGGTTTCCTTAGAAGAACTATCAACACAAAAATGGGTACCAGCAGATGTTGAAGTAGTTGAAAAGATACTAAATGATTTTAAAATTAATAAAATAGATTAAATAAGTGAGAGTTTGGTAGAAATTTCTATTAAGCTCTTATTTATTTTAGTATAATATTGGTATAAGAGAGGAAAGATTATGAGAAGAAATAGAATTTTATATTTAATTTTAACGATAATTACAATAATACTAGGTTTGTTATCAAGAAAGGTTCAGGGATTACCACAAATAATATCATCTTATTCAGGAGATGCTTTATGGGCACTTATGGTATTTTTCTTATTTTCTTTTTTATTTAACAAAAAATCTACTATATTCATTTTAGTAATATCAATAATATTTTCCTATGGAATAGAAATAAGTCAGCTTTATCATGCACCTTGGATTGATTCAATAAGAGCTACAACTTTAGGTGGGCTAATATTAGGATTTGGATTCCTATGGAGTGATTTAATTTGTTATACAGTAGGAATTGTAATTGGAGCAATAATAGATAAGATTATAAATAATTAATTATAGAGAGGAGAAGTTATATGAAATTAGGAGTTATTTCAGATACACATGGAGTATTAAGAGAAGAAGTAGTTGAACGTCTTCAAGAATGTGATTACATAATTCATGCAGGAGATATAGGGAATAAGGATATAATCGATAAATTAGAGAGTATAACAAAAACTTTTGTTGTAAGAGGAAATAATGATGACGATGAGTGGGGTCTTACTCTTCCAGAATATAGAGAAATAGAAATGGATGAAATATTAATTTATCTTGTTCATGATAAAGCAGATATTCCAAAAGATTTAAGGGAAGTAGATTTAGTTATTTATGGTCATTCACATAAGTTTAGCAATGAAAAGATTGATAATATTATATATCTAAATCCGGGTTCATGTGGAAGAAAAAGATTTTCACTACCTTTATCTATGGCAATAGCTGAAGTAAATTTAGATGATATAAGAATTGAAAAAATAGATTTAAATTAAAGTTTATTGAAATAAGAGTATACATAACAAAATATAAATTAATTAAATGATACCTAAGGTATTTGAATAAAAAAATTAATAAATTAGCATAAGATTAATGAACTAAGAAAAACTAATAAAGAACATTTAAAATAAGTTTAATATTAGTGAAAGAAGGAGAGAATATGTTTAAGCATGAGAAACATTTAATACGTGAAGTAAAGGTTGAGAAGCCTAATTAAACATATGCTAATTTAATGTAGGAGCAATTAGGTGGAGCTAATGGAGAGTTAACAGCAGCATTAACTTATTTTATTCAAAGCTTTAGAGTTGATAATAAAGAAATAAAGGATTTATTTTTAGATATTGCTGCTGAAGAATTTGGTCATGCAGAAATGGTAGCAGAAACTATTAATTTATTAAATGGTAAAGATGTAACAGCACCACCAGCACAAGTTGGAGCAGTTGAAGCAACTACTACTTCAAGATTAACACCAATGCTTGCTAATTCTTCAGGATATTTATGGACAGCTGCATATGTAAATGAAACAGGTGACTTAGCAGCAGATTTATTGACTAATATAGGTAATGAGCAAAGAACTAAAACAACTTATGAAAATCTTTATAGACAAATAAAAGATAAGTATGTTAGAGAAACTATTCAATATTTATTACAACGTGAAGAAGCACATAACACAATGTTTAGAGAAGCATTTAATAAAATGCTTGGAACAGGTTCATTAAAGGATTGGGGAGATACAAAAGATGCTAAGATTTATCTAAATTTATCTACACCAGGTCAGTATTTTGGTGATTTAAAAGATCCAAAAGCACCAGCATTTGAAGAACCAGATCCAGGTGAAAATAAGTAAACTACTACTTTATTAAAAATTTACTAATGATATACCTATTTGTGATATAATTAACATATAAATCAAAATTGGGGTATTAGTAATGAAAATTAAGATAATTAGTCTAGAAGATGAAAAAAGTATTAGTTTTAAGAATTCTTCATTAGGATTCGAAATAGTAGATAATAATAGTAAATATTATAAAGTCGAACAAGATATAGTTGAAATTTCTTATTTACTAGAAAAGGATGTAAATATTGAAAATTATAATTTGAAAAATAATTCAGATATAATTTTAATAGTAGCAAAAAGTTTTGAAGGTAAAAATATAGAAATTATAAAAAAAATAAAAAGTAAATATAATATTATAGTTGCAATTGGTGATGTAAATTTATCAGATAAATATACAAGAGATGAATTTAATAAATTAAATAATGTATTAATTGTAGCTGAATTAAAAAAAGAAAATAAAATAGATTTAAAATTATTAAGTTTAATTCTTAAAAACAAAGAAATATTTAACAAATCAAGTATTGAGAAACAAAGAAGTACTATTTTAATAGATAGCAATGAAAGTATTGGCAAAGTAGTATTATCTTTATTAGAACAGTTTAATTATATTCAAAATAATAAAGAATATAATTTATATCTATATTCAAAAGACGAGATTGGATTGCAAGAGCTAGCATATTTAGAAGATCCTATAAGAGAATATATTTATGATGAAGCCACATTGAAAATAGATACATTTACTAATGAAGATATTACTGATAAAAATTATTTTGTAGTATTTGAAGCTAAATAAATTAAATAAAGTAAGTAGTTATAGGTGAAAGTCTAGTTAATTTATACAAAAATGTATAATTAACTGGACTTTTTAATGTTTAAATAAATTAATTGTTAAATTTATAACTTAAATAACTTAAATAATTATTTAAAAAGTTAAATAAATTGTAGGAAAAAGTCGAAGCTTGTACAATAATTCTTGTGAAAGAGATTAAACATAAAAATGAATGTTAAAAAATATACAAGGAGAAAAGTTATATGTTAGAAATAATTAAAAACACATTAACAGACAATGCGATTTTAGGAGCTATATTTTCATCAGTAGCAATAATTCTTTTAGGATTTTATTTAAGAAAAAAGGAAATTTTAAATTCAAATGCTTCTAAAATGTTAACAAAGCTTGTTCTTACAATTTCATTACCTGCATTAGCATTTACATCATTTATGAAAGATATAAACGGAGAGCAGTTAAAACAAGGTATGAGTATATTAGTTTGGGGATTTGCAATTTATATTGTATTAATACCAATAACTAAAATAATGTATGCAAAAGTAAAAGGCGATAAACAAGATGTTTATAGAGTACTTACTATATTTGGTTCAACTACATTCTTTGGTACACCGATAGTTACTGCAGTATATGGTGCAGTAGGTACTATGTACTCAAACATATTTAACATTGCATATAGAGTATTTTTATATTCATATGCCTTTGTAAAAATGTCAGGCACAAAAATGGATAAAGATAATTTTAAAAAGAATATGAAAGAAATTTTCTTAAATCCAATAATAATAGCCACATTCTTAGGATTATTTATATGGTTATTCCAAGAAAAATTACCTCAAATAGCAGTAGCTACAGCAGATGGTACTACTAACTATGCATTTTTGAGAATTGACCAAACATTACCTTGGTTCTATAAACCACTTACTTATTTAAGTAGTTTAGCTTCACCACTTGCTTGGATTTCAATTGGTGCAACATTAGCGGAAGTTCCATTTAAAAAAGCAGTATCACAAAAAGATGCTTGGGGATATAGCTTAATTAAAGTATTATGTGTTCCAGCTATAAACTTTGTTTTATTATTAGCTGTTAGCAAATTAGGAATATTACCAGTTTCTTTTGAAGGAATGGCAACAACAGTAATAATGATGGCTGCACCAACAGCAACAGTTGCAGCAGCATATGCAATTAGTTATGATAGAGAATCATTATTTACATCAAACTGTTCTTTATTATCAACAGTTGTAGCAGTAGCAGCAATGCCAATACTTATAGTTATATTAGAAGTAATAAGAAACATAGGATTATTTGCATAGAATAATCAATAGAAAATATAAATACAGCAAAAGATTAGGACAAGCCATTCTAAAAATAGAGTGGTTATTGTTCTTAATCATATTATTTAGTGTTATTTAGAGGAGATAAAAATTATGATAAAATTAGTTTGTTATGGTGTTAGAGAAACAGAAGTTAAATATTTTGAAGAAATAAATAAAAAATTTGGATATGATATTAAGTTAGTAACTTTAGGTCTTAATCACGAAAATGTAAAAGAAGCAATTGGAGCAGAAGCAGTAATGGTTAGAGGAAACTGTAAAGCTGATAGACAAAACTTAGAACTATTAAAAGCTAATGGATTAAAATATCTTTTAACTAGAACAGTTGGATTTGATCACGTTGATTTACAAGCAGTTAAAGATTTAGATTTAAAATGTGCTAGAGTTCCAGGATATTCTCCAAATGCAATAGGTGAATTAGCACTTTCTTTATCAATGATGTTATTAAGACACACTGCTTATACTGTAAATAGAACAAGAGAAAAGAATTTTGTTGTTGACCCATTTATGTTCAGCAAAGAAGTAAGAAATTGTACAGTTGCAGTTTTAGGTGCAGGTAAAATTGGATTAACTACAGCTAAGTTATTCAAAGGACTAGGGGCTAGAGTAATAGCTTATGATGTATTCCAAAGTGATGCAGCTAAAGAAATAGTTGAATTTATGGAATTAGATGAAGTATTAGCACAAGCAGATATAATATCAGTACATATGCCATATATAAAAGATGTAAATTATCATATGATAAACGATGAATTTATATCAAAAATGAAAGATGGAGCTATATTAGTTAATACTGCTAGAGGTGAAGTTCAAGATATTGAAGCTATAATAAGAGGTATCGAAAGTGGTAAATTAGGTGGATTTGGTACTGATGTTTTAGAAGGGGAATCTGTAACATTCTTTAAAGATTTAAGAGAAAAAGAATTGGAAAATGATTTACATCAAAGATTAGTAGATCTTTATCCAAGAGTATTAGTAACTCCTCATATAGGATCTTACACAGATGAAGCATTAATAAACATGATAGAGTTTTCTTATGAAAATTTAAGAGATTTCTTAAATGAAGGAACTTGCAAGAACAGTATAGCATAGTTAATATTAAATTTAATATTATATAGGGGTGTTTAATAAACACCCCATTTTTATGTATTAAAATACTTTATAAAGAAAAAAACAATATTGGTGATATAATATGAAGATGAAGTTTAAAAATAAAATAATTCTTTGGGCTGTTACAATCACATTTATTCCATTACTGTTATCTTATATTATTTTTATAACAGCAAAGATATCAGATACAGAGGATAGTATAAAAGTAACCTTGAAGAATGTAGGGAATGTTATAAGTCAAAGTGATTTAGTTAGAGAAAAGCTTTACAAAAGAGAAAGTGATAAAAGTATTCAAGAATATACAAAAGAATTTATAGAAAGTTTTAATGATGTTGATATTATAGTTGTTGGGGATATGACAGGTGAGAAATATTCACATTTAGATGAATCACAAATAGGAGAAATATATGTAAATGAAGATAATAAAGATGTTCTTCAAAAAGGAATAAGTTATTATTCAATAATGGAAGGTTCAATGGGAACAACATTGAGGTGGTTCGAACCAATATTTTATAATAATAAACAAGTTGGGTTTATTATGGTAGGTAAATATGAAAAAGATATTACTGTAATTAATTCAAAGACTAAAACTACATATACCTTATTGTTTCTTTTTTCTATAATATTATCAATAATAGGTGCAAAAATATTAGCAGATAACTTAAAAAAATTAATATTGGATATGGAACCAGTTGAAATTGCAACTTTATATAGAGAGAAAAATATAATTATAGATAGTGTTAAAGATGGAATAATATCATTAAATAAAAATAAAGAAATTATAGAAATAAACAAAAGTTGTTATGAGTTGTTTGAAAATTTTAAAGCAGAAGACATACTAGATAAGCTTAATGTTTACATAGATAATAGAGAAGAATTTGAAATGAAGGAATTTATAATTCAAGGTAAAAAAATATTTGTAACAATTAAAAATATTAAATTAGGTGATAATTGTCTTAGAACAATAATTACTTTAGTTGATAAAAATCCTATTAATAAAATAGCAAAAGAGATAACTGGTGTAGATGAAATAATTAAAAATTTAAGAGCAAATGTTCATGAATTTAAAAATAGTTTATATGTAATTTTAGGGTTGCTTGAAATAAAGGCTTATGATGATGCAAAAAAATATATTTTAAAAACACAAGAGATTCATGAAGAAGTAATAAGTAAGTTTGTTAGTATTGAAGATAAATATGTTAGAGGATTATTAATTAGTAGGGAGTCAGTTGCTAAAGAAAGAAAAATAGAGTTTTTATTAACAGAAGAATCGTTTTTAGAAGAAGAACATGGAATTATAGATTCAAATGATATAGTAACAATACTAGGAAATTTAATTGAAAATGCATTTGAAGCATGTGCTTTATGTGGTGATATAAAAAAGAAGGTTGAGGTATCATTATATGAAGATGATTTAGTAATAGAAATGCAAGTAAGAGATAATGGAAAAAGTATTGATAATAAAATAAGAGATATAATGTTTACGGAAGGTATATCATCAAAAGGAGAAGATAGAGGAACAGGCTTATACTTAGTTAAAAATAGAGTTGAAATTTATAATGGAAGTATAGATATTGAAGAGTTTGATGATGAAAAAATATTTGTTGTAACAATTTTAAAAGGTGGTATATAAAAGTGAATGTATTAATAGTTGAAGATGATCCAATGGTGGCTTTAATAAATAAGCGATACTTAGAGCAAATTACAGATATAAAAACATTTGGTCCGGTAATGTATGAAAATGATATTATTAAAAGTTTAAAAGAAAATGATATTGATTTGATATTAATGGACGTATTTTTACCAGAAAAAAGTGGAATAGATATTTTAAAGGCTATTAGAGAAAAAAACTTTTTTACAGATGTAATAATGATAACAGCTGCAAATAGTACAAATGAAATAAAAAGAGCATTTGCATATGGAGTAGTAGATTATTTAGTTAAACCATTTGAATTTGAGAGATTTAAGGAAGCTATAAATAAATATAAAGCTAGAAAGAAAGTATTGCTTAATGAAGAGGTAGTGAGCCAAAGTGATATAGATAGCTTGATAATGAATAATTCATCAGAAAATGAAGTTAAGTTACCTAAAGGATTAAATGCAAGAACATTAGATAGAATAATAGATTTTTTAAATGAAAAATCTAATGAGGTTTGGACATTAAGGGAAATTGCATATGAGATAAAAATTAGTAATGTAACTATTAAAAAATATATGGACTATTTAGAAAGTATAGGGAAAGTTGATTTAGAAATGAATTTTGGAAATGTGGGTAGACCAGAATATAAGTATTTTGTAAAAAAATAACTCATAAATGCTAAATATATCCGTGATTATATGGTATAATTTAAATAAATTATATTAGGGGGTATAGCATGAGTTACGAAAAATATAAATATTTAGGATTTTTGGGGCTATTATCTTTAATAGGTCTTAAAGGATTTGTAACACATAATTATTTATGGTTCATTTTATTTATAAATTATTTATGGTTTACATTTTTTTATGATAATAGTATAGTGTATAAATTACAATTTAATAAAAAATAGTATCAAATGAAAACAACAACTATTGATTAAATACAATAATTGTTGTTTTTTTATATTTAATGTTTTTATTTAAGTATTGTTTGAAATACAAATAATTAATTTAGTATTAGTAAAATATTTTTTTAATAATCCATTTATAGTATAATTAGAAGATGAATAACTAATTGGAGTAAATAAATATTATTATAAACTTACAAGAAATCAATAACTAGTAAGGGAGTATTAACGTATATGATTACTGATAATAGGGTATCTAAGGAAGAGTTTGAAAGGTTAAGAAATGATCAGAGTTATGTAAAAGTTATAATTAATAAGATAAACTTTTTTAATAATAAAGTAGCTAAAGAGGTATTAAATGAATTAATTATATTTTCTAAAAAAAACAATCTTGAAGATGTTTATTCATGGACTTTATATAAATTAGGAAAAATATATGTTGTAGAAGATTTATATCAAAATGCTGATGAGTTATTTAATGAAGCATATGAAATTTTTGCGAAGAATAATAATATAAATGGAATGATATCGGTAATTACTGGATTCATAGGTAGTAAGTGTATGCAACATAAATATGCAGAGGCAATACAATGGGGAGTTAAGGCAATGGAATTAGCTGAAGAAGCTAATAATATTGAATTATTAATTACCATTAAAGGTAATTTAGCAGGTGTATATATTGTAATAGAAGAATACGAAAAAGCAATTGAAATTTTAGAGCAAATAGAGCAGCTTCCATGGATTGGAACTGATATAAATAAAGTAGCCATATATTTAAATAGAGCAATTTGTGAGCAAAGTATCAATAATTTAGACAACGCCTTATACTATATTGATCATATTGAAAAATTAGCATTACAACATCCTCATTATAGTTTAAATTGGCTATTAGAAAAAGCTAAGATTTACATAAAGAAGGGTTTAACTAAAAAAGCTGAAGAAATGTTATTAGAGGTTAGCAAAAAACGTCAAGAGATTGAAGATGTTGAGTTTGATAGTGAATCATTAATTTATTTAAGCAAAATAGATGTAATTAATGAAAAATATCAATCAGCAATAGAAAGATTAAATAACATTGAAAAAAAGGTATTAGAAGATAGAGAATTAACTAATATTAAAATTATGTATAATATTTATAATTTAGCTTATAAAGGATTAAAAGAATATGAAAAAGCATATTGCTATTTAGAAAAGTGGATTGAAATTGAAAAGCAATTAAGGAAAATTCAAGAAAAAGCAATTTTTACTGTTTTAGATGAACAGAAAAAAAATATGCTAGATAAAAATTATAAAATGTTATATGAACAAAATCAGCTTATTTATAAAATAGGACAAAATATAATATCAAATCTTAATAAAAAAGATATATTTAAGGTTATTGCCGAGGAAATAAAAAATATTTTAAATTATGATATTATTCAAATTATAGTTTATAATGAAGAAACAAAAACATATCAATATCAATTAGTAATAGAAGAAGATGAAATAATTAACCTTAATAGTGTTGATATATGTGATGGTGGATTTGCAAGTTATAGTATTAAACGTAAAGAAGATATACTTATTAATGATGTAGAAAATCAATATTATAGATATATAGATGATCATGACAAATATCTTAAAGAAAAATTTAATTGGAGAGCTGAAAAATTTACAAAATCATTGATGTTTGTTCCAATGATAATAAAAGATAAAGTTGTTGGTGATTTATGTATTCAAAAGTATGAAAAAAATGAATTTGATTTAAGTGACTTAAGTACTTTTAAAATATTATCTACATATATTGCAATAGCTTTAGATAATTCTTCTTTATATAAGAAAGTTCATTATAATGCAAATTATGATTCACTAACAGGTATTTATAATAGACGTAAGATTATAGAAAATATAAATAAGTTAAAAGAAAGATCAGATTATGAATGTGAAAATTATTACATTGCTATGATGGATATTGATAATTTTAAAAAGATAAATGATGTTTATGGACATATCATAGGAGATAAAGTTTTAGTTGAGAGTGCAAGTTTAATAAGAAATCTAATTGGACCTGAAGATATTGTTGGAAGATATGGAGGGGAAGAGTTTATTATTATTCTTAAAAATAGAAACAATAATTTCAAAGATACTCTAGAAAGGGTTAGAAGAGGAATAGAGCAGTTGAGTATTGAAATTAATAATGATGAATACATTAATATAACTGTTAGTATTGGGGTTGCAAAGTTTGATGTTAAAAACATGACTTTAGAAGAAAATATAGCGCTAGCAGATAAGTCTTTATATAAAGCAAAAAATTTAGGGAAAAATATAGTTGTTTATTGGTAATACATAAAAAAGGAATAGTGATTATACTATTCCTTTTTATTATATTATTGAAGAGGTAAGTAGATAAATAAAGGTATTTTATCACTAATATAGAATGTTGTATATGTAAATTATTACTAGTAGAATAATATAGAGAAATTATATTTTTAAGGAGAAGAGAAATGATATATGAGAAGTTAAGAATAAAGGATATTAGTAGAAAATTAAAAAATAGTGAAGCTATTATAAGTGCATATATACCTGAAAATAGTGAAGAAATAAATATAAATAAAAAAAGGGAAACAATTATAATTTGTCCTGGTGGGGGATATGAATTTACTTCAGATAGAGAAGCAGAGCCAATTGCATTAAAATTTGTAGCACAAGGCTTCAATGCTGTAGTAATAAGATATAGTATAGCACCAGTAAGATATCCTACTGCATTATTAGAATTAGCAGAAACAGTTAGATATGTGCGTGAAAAAGAAAAAGAGTGGAATGTAGATACTGAAAAAGTTATAGTTTGTGGTTTTTCGGCAGGAGGACATTTAGCAGGTAGTTTAGGAGTATTGTGGAATAATGAAATTATTGAAAAATATTTAGATATAAAAAATGAAGAGGTTAAACCTAATGCAATGATCTTATGTTATCCAGTTATATCAAGTGGTGAATTTGCTCATAAGGGTTCATTTGATAGTTTATTAGGGGAAAAAGAAGCTGAAATAAGTAGAGAAAACCTTTCTTTAGAGAAGTTAGTATCTATTGAAACTCCAAAAACATTCTTATGGCATACATTTGATGATGGAACAGTTCCAGTTCAAAACTCATTATTATTTTCAAATGCTTTAGCATCTAATAAAGTTCAATTTGAACTTCATATTTATCCAAGTGGAGTACATGGGTTAGGTCTTTGTGAAGAAATTACAGCTATGAATGGTAGAAGTGAACATATAAATAGTCATATAGCAAGTTGGTTTAATTTGGCATGTCAATGGATTAAAACATTATAAGAATATAATAAAAACTACTACAGATATATATGTAGTAGTTTTTATTGTATTTAAGAAAATTTATTATTAGTATTTAACAGTGATATATTTAGTAGTATCAACAGTTACATTAGGATTATTTTTAAAGTAATTAATAATAATTTCAGGCATTTCAAGCACTATTTCTTTCACTACTTTACATTTGTCGTAGCACTCATATCCACCAGCACCACTTGCTCTATAGTTATTCATAACTAAAGTTAATTTTTTAGTATAGTTAAGTTCTTCACCTTTATATTTTATAGAAACAACTCTATTTCCAACTTCTTTATTTAAATCGAAAGTATATTCAATATTAGCAAAATAGTCATAATTATAATGTTCTAGTTTTGGTTTTAAGAAACTTTGTGATATTGAAATGTTGCCATTATCATTGTTAAAATAGCTTGCACTTCTTTCAAGTGCTAATTTTAATATTTCTCTATTAACCTCTAAAACAACTAATGTGTTAGGGTATGGGTAAGTAGATAAAATGTTTCTAACTGATATATTTTTATTAAATCCATGTATAACATTGGCAAAAGCAGTACAAGAAATATCAGCATCACTTGTTTCTAGTTGAATTTGATTTATAAAGTTAGCTAAATGTGAACCATTTAATGCCATTTCAAGGCGATCACCAGGTTGAAGTTCTGTACTTAAAAAACCAACAGGTGTATCTAACCATTCTTGAACCTTATTTTCTAAAGGTAAGAATTTATTAAACATTTCTTTATTTGGGTTAAGCTTAATTTCCTCTAATGAAGATGTAATATTTATTGAACCATTATCATCAATTGTAAGATTAAGTTTTACAAACTTGCTTCCATTGTGAGGAGTTTGGACTATATGAGTACCAAAAATAGTTTTGTTACTTATTGGAATATGTTGATGACCTGTAAGTAAAATATCAAAATCAAATTCTTTACAAAGTTTAAATGCAATATTTTCTTTAGTAGTGCTTAATAACTCATGAGATTCTAAATCATTTTCAAAGCCACCATGGTAAACACCAATAATTAAATCACACTTAGTTTTTACTTCATCAAAGTATTTTGCTACAGCATCAAAGGTATCTGTAATATTAATATTTTCAATGTTTTCTGGACGTTCCCATCTATTTATAAAATCTGTAGTAATTCCTAAAATTCCAACTTCTAAACCATTTGCCATAGTTTTTATTTGATAAGGTTGGATAGGTAGTTCGCCAGTATTATCTATAACATTTGCACAAACGCATTTTGCATTTAAATTATCTAAATATTTTTTTAAATATTTTTTACCATAATTAAAATCATGATTTCCTAAAGTTACAAAGTCATATTGTCCTTCATTAAAAATTGTTGCAATAGGATGTACATCAAAATCAGTATTGCTTAAATAGTTAGTGAATGGAGAACCTTGAATAGTATCGCCACCATCAATTATTAAAGTATTGTCATCTTTTTCGAAAGAATTAATTATGTTTAATATTCCAATATTTTTTTCGGTTGTATTTACATAATCCGTTGGATAAACATATCCGTGAAGGTCAGATGTAAAATAAATTTTTAAATCTTTCATTAATAAGCACCTCTTCTTTAGTAAGTATATAATTATTATGATTATAGCATATTTTTATATTTTAGATAGTAGCTTTAAATTATAAAAGAATTAGTATATTAAAATTAACATTATTTAGTGACTTGAATATAATTAATTAAGGACAAATAATGAAATAGCAATAGGGGCGAGTTTAAATGAAGGTTATAAATGAAGCAGAGTTTGCAAATGAGGTTAAAGATGGACTAGTATTAGTAGATTTTTATGCAGATTGGTGTGGACCATGTAAAATGCTTTCACCATTATTAGAAGAAATTAATAGTGAAGATGAAAATATAAAGATTGTAAAGGTTAATGTGGATAATTCACAGTTTTTAGCTAATTATTTTGATATTAAGTCAATTCCAACATTAGTATTATTAAAAGATGGACAATTTATACATCGATTAACAGGTTTTAGACCTAAAAGTGTTATTAAAAAATTAATATCACAAGGGAAATAAATAATAAATTAGATAATTCCTAAAAGTTATCTTTTACTATTATATAGAAAGTATAATTCAAGAGGAGTATATTTAGTATGGAAATAACTGATTTTTTGACGCAGAATTTCCTTTCATCTTTTACAGGAACATTAGTAGCAGTTGAATTAATAGTATTTACCACAAAAGATTTTCCATTAATAAAAAAGATGCCTACTAAGCTGTATACATTTATATTAGCAGTAGCTCATTTAGTAATTGTAAAAACAACTACAGGAAGTATAGAAATGAGTGTTGAATGTTATTATAGGCTATTTATAAATGCATTGGTAGTAGTGTTAATATTATGTGGTGGATATGATACAATTATGGAAAAGTTTAAGTCTATAAAAGATATTACAGGTAATTTAATAAGTGAAGCTAATGATAATGAGAAAAACAAAAGTAATACAAGCAATGAAGAACAAAAACAGATAGAAGATAAAAATGAAGCGAATAAATGATAAGTAAAAGGTGCTTAAGTAAGTTATGTAAGCACCTTTTATTATATCTAATTATGAGTGTTTTTTTATTGCTTTTTTATTTTTACCAAGAAATGAGCCTAGGCCTAATCCTAAAAATAAAAATATTATAGGACATAATGCAATCCAGAACATGTTATCTGTTATGAAAAATATAATACTACCTATTAATACTCCTAATATTAAACCTATGATAGTACCCCAGTATAAAAATTTATCTGCTCTCTTTTGAGCTGGGCTAATTTTAACCTTCTTTTTATTACTCATTTTATAATCACCTCATAAAATTAAAATATTTATATTAAGTGAAACTCACTATTCACTTTCGTTCATAGAAATAAGTTAATTTACTTAAAACAAAATTTGGAAATTAACTTATAGGAAAATTATATAATAAAGATAATTATATTAACAGAGAATTTTATTATGTATAAGCTACTTTTATTATTTTGTAATAAAGCTAATTATAATTATAATAAATTGCTTTTGAAATTTGAGCTATTTTTTCCTCAGCGTCAGTAAGTTCATTAGTATAAATAACTAAAATATAAGGGGTATCACTAAGGATTATTCCAACATCATGAATAGCTAACAAGACATTCAGAAGGTATTAAAAATGAGTATGAGTTACTTTTAGTTAAATTTTCTGACGTAGACAAGGCAAAGGTAGTTTCTTCATTATCAAAATCAGTAAAATCAAATTCTATTGTAATAATGCTTAAAAAACATAAAGAAGATAATAATATGCTTAATAATATAAATTTATATTTAAATATGAAAAATGTTTTTTTAGGTTTTCTTTTGTGAAACATAAATAGATATCTCCTTAATTGCTATTATATATATTTATATTAAATCTCGAACCTTAAAATAACCTGAAATATATGGATTAATAATTGAAATTTGAATGAATTTAAGAAGATTTTAAGGGTAGTATGCTAAAATTATAAAGAATAAGTGAAAAAGATATGGAGGAAAATATGAGTTATAAAATATTAGTTGTAGAAGACGATAATCAAATACAGGAATTAATAGTAGAGTTTTTATCTTCACAAGATTATGATGTTGATGTAGCAAATGATGGTGTTGAAGGTTATGAAAAGTTCAAAGAAAATAAATATGATTTAGTAATTTTAGATGTGATGATGCCAAGACTTGATGGGCATGCATTATGTAAAATGATAAGAAATTTAGATAAAGAAGTATCAATAATTTTTTTAACAGCATTAGGGGATGAAGAAAGTGAGATAAAAGGATTTGATTTAAAAGCTGATGATTATATTAGCAAGCCTTTTTCATTTAATATATTGATTAAAAGAGTAGAAGCTGTTTTACGAAGAAAACAAAAAGAAGAAAAAGAGGATACAATATTAGAGTTCGAGGGATTAAAATTAGATTTACAAACTTTTAAATCTTATATTGATAATGAAGAAATTGAACTTACTTTAAAGGAGTTTAATATATTAAAGCTAATGATAAATAGTTATCCGACGGTAGTTTCAAGAGAAAAATTAATTGAAAAAATATGGGGTTATGAATATTTTGGTGATACTAGAGTTATTGATGCTCACATGAAAAATATTAGAAAGAAAATAAAGAAGGATTATATAAAAACTATCAAGGGTGTAGGATATGTTCTTGAAAAGTAAATGGAGAAATTTAAGCATAAAGAAAAAGATATTTTTATGGAGTAGTCTTATTATAATAATTTCATTTACTTTACTATACATATGTATGTATTTTTTTATGCCGAGAGTTTATGAGGTTTATAAAGTAAATAATATAAATGAAAAAATAAGAGAACTAAAATCTCAATTAGAAAAAGATGAAAATATAGATATTAATGAGCTTCTTGATGAGTTTTCTTATAAAAATAATTTGGATATTTTGCTTGTAAGTAAAGATGAGAATAATTTAATAAATAAAATTATTTATTCATCATTTAGAGAAGGAGCAAATGAACCCAATAAAATTCCATTTTTATATAGTCATGTACAATATGAACGATTTAAAAGTTTTCAGAAATATAGTAATGATATTAATTTGGGTGGTAGTATTGCAACAGATAAATTTGTGTATGGATTAATTAGTAAGAATGAAAGTTTGAATATTGATGAGATTGTTTATGTTAAAAGTTTAAATAATGCATATCATATGATTGTACATTTCCCAGTTAGTCCAGAAAATGAAGCAAGTGATAGTATTGCGCTATTTTTACCATTTGCTATTTTTGCAATAGTGATCATAGCATTTACTATTTCAAGTTTTTATTCAATATTAATAAGTAGACCTTTGATAAAGATTAATAAAGTTGCTAAAAAAATGGCTAATTTAGATTTTGATAATATTATAGAAGTTAATGGTGAGGATGAAATAGGAGAACTTTCAAATAGTTTAAATTTAATGAATAAGAATTTAAAAGAATCCTTTGAAGAGTTAGAAAGAATGAACTCTAAGCTTACTGAGGAAATTGAGATAGAAAGAAAACTAGAAAAAGAAAGAAGAGAATTCGTTGCTACTATTTCTCATGAGTTAAAATCGCCTATAACTATAATAAGTGGGCAATTAGAAGGAATGCTTTATAATATTGGAAAATATAAAGATAGAGATAAATATTTAAAAGAATCATATGAAGTTACACAAAAAATGAGTGAATTAGTTCAAGAAATTTTACATTTAAGTGAAAGGGAAAATGGTGAATTTAAATATAACTTTTCAAATGTTAATTTAAGTAATGTTATCAAAAGTATATTAAGAGAGTTAAGATATTTTATTGATGAAAAGAAATTAAACTTGATTACTAAAATAGATGAAGACATTTTTATAATTGCTGATGAAAAGCTTATTAAAAAGGTAATAATGAATATTATTAAAAATGCAATAATATACTCCCCAACCAATGAATGTATAAAAATAAATTTATCTAAAGAGGAACTAAGTGTTGAAAATACAGGTGTTTCAATACCAAAGAATCAAATTAATGAAATTTTTAATGCATTTTATAGAGTTGATAAATCTAGAAATAGAAAAACTGGTGGAACTGGATTAGGGCTTTATATAGTAAAAACTATTTTAGATAAACATGAAAATATTGATTATACTATAGAAAGTGGAGAAAATTCAGTAATTTTTAAAATGAAATTTATTTACAAGGAATAAAAATTAAAAAAATAGATATTATATTAAACAAAATATAATATCTATTTTTTTATGATTAAAGAAAGTAATATTAATTACAGTAAAAATAAATTTGTATTATTTTACAGGAATTAAGTTACCACCATATAGTCTCATTTCTTTAAATTTTATTTTAAAGGCTTTTTGGTAAGCTTTGATAGCTTCTAAGTCACGTCTAGTACCAATACATACTGAATTTCCTGAAAGTGTACCACGTGCAGTTCTTCCAGCTCTATGTAAATATTCATCTGGATTTGCAGGGAAATCCATGCTTATAATATGAGTAACCTCTGGAATATCAAGACCACGAGCTGATACATCAGATGAAACTAAAACATTGAATTTACCATTTCTAAAAGCTTCGATAGATCTTTGTCTTTCTTCTTTAGAAGCATTTCCATAAATTCCAGTAGATTTAACCTTATGATAATCTAATTTTTCATTTATATTTTGAAGTTCAGTACTATTATTTACAAATACTATAGCTCTTTCTGGGTTTTCAGCAGCTAAGAATTTTCTTAGTGTTTCAAATCTATCCCTAAATTCACAAGCTATATACATATGTGAAATATTAGGATTTAATACAGAAGTTCCTGCTGATTTAACAATCTCAACATCCTTAACTAGTGATTTAGCTATATCTAAAGATGTAGGATTTATGCTTGCAGAGAAGAACATAAGTTGTCTATCTCTCATAGTAGCTTTAATAATATCTTTAATTATTGTAGATTTATTTTTGGCTAAAAGACTGTCAGCTTCATCCATAACTATAGTTTTAATAGTATGTGCAGTTATTTTTTTCTTTTTAATTAAGTCTAAGACTCTTCCTGCAGAACCTACTATTATATGTGGCTTTACTTCTTTAAGTTTTTTTATTTGTTTTTCAATATTTGATTCACCCATTATTGTTAATGAAGTTATATTCATATTGGAGTTTTTTGCAAGTAATTTAATTTGTGCATCTATTTGCATAACTAATTCATGAGTAGGAGCTAAAACTATAGCTTGCATTTCTTTTTTATCAGCATTTATTTTTTGAAAAATAGGGCATAAATAAGCTAATGTCTTACCACTTCCAGTATGAGATTCTGCTATTATATCTATATTTTCTAAAGCTTTTGGAATAGTAAGCTTTTGAACCTCTGTAGGTGAAGTTATCCCTTGAAGCTTTAATCCTTCTATTATGTTTGTATTTAAATTAAGTTCATTAAATGACATATTCATTTTATTCTCCTCGGTTATTAATAATTATCTATTTTAGTATACACTAAAAATAATTTAAGTATAGAAATTTATTTTTTAAATATAAAATGATTTTTAAATAATTAGTACATAATAATAATATATTAAAATTAATAAGGTAAAAAATGGATCAAAAATGAATAAAATGTTAAGATAATGTTTAATTTTTGTTAAAAAAATTAAAAAGATTTTTGGGAGTATACGTATACTTACAACTATATAGCCATTTTTAATTAAAAAACAGTATTAATATATTTAGAAAACTAAAACTTGAATTTTAGTACCAAAGTGATAATATAATAATAAAGTAAGTGAAAGTCAAATACAAAGGAGAAAAAAGAGATGAAGGATGCATTTAAAATTTATAAGAATGATATGAAAAATATCCTTAAAAATTATGGTGCACTAATTGTTGTTATAGCATTATGTATACTACCATCTTTATATGCTTGGTTTAATATCAAAGCATCTTGGGATCCATATGCTGAATCGGCTACTAGTGGAATTAAGATAGGAGTTGTAAACAAAGATTTAGGGGCAACTTTAAATGGTAAAGAAGTTAATTTGGGAAATGATGTTGTAGATGAATTGAAAAATAATAAGCAGATGGGATGGCAGTTTGTAAGTGAAGAAGAAGCAACTAAAAATGTTGAAGAAGGCAAATATTATGCCATGATTACAATTCCAGAGGATTTTTCAAAGAGTCTTACATCTATAATTACACAAGATATTGAAAAAGGAAATATAATATATACAGTAAATGAGAAGATAAATGCAATTGCGCCTAAGCTTACAGATAAGGGAGCAAGTGCTATACAAGAAAAGGTAAGTAAAGCAGTTGTAGAAACTGCAAGTGATGCAATCTTTGGAGTAGGAAAAGATTTAGGAACTGAATTAGAAAATCAGCTTCCTAGATTAAATAATATTTATAATCAATTATTAGAGGTTCAAAGTCAGTTTTCTAATATAAATGATGTTGTAAATTTAGCTGGAGATGGAGCTGATAAATTAAAAACATTAATTTCAGATATTCAAAATGATATTCCTTTAATAACTGAAACATTAGAAAATTCACAAAAGTTAGGTACAAATTTAGAAGAATTTTTAAGTACTTCAAAAAGTAATTTAAATAATATTGCACCTGTAATAAAGAATGATATAAAAATATTAAATGAAATTGCAAATGAAATTTCTACAAATACAAGTGCATTAGTTGATGCAATTAATTCAGGATCAGCATATGCACCAGAAATAGTTGATAGTATTTTAGAAAAGTTAAATAGCATAAATAAGAGTGCTGAATCATTAATTGGAATATTAGAAACTATGAATAAATTTAATCCAGGAAAATTTGATGATATTATTAATACCTTAACAAACGTTCAAGGAGCAATAAATAAATCAATTACTGCGTTAAATACAGTTAAAGATAGTATAGCTAATGGTGGAACACCAGATTTAAGTTTATTAAATAACGTTATATCATTTACTAATGATGTAAGTAATATTACAAATGATTTATATAATAACTTTGATTCAAATATTACTAATAAAATTAATACTATTTTTGATGATGCATATACTGTAGCAGATAATGTAGTATCAGTATTAAAAGAAGCACAAGATAAATTACCACAAGTAACAGATATTATGAATACTGTTTATGAAGGTGCTGATAAGGGTATCGAGGGAATTGATTTTGTAAAATCAAAACTTCCAGAAGCTGAAAATTTGCTTAATGATTTAATAAGTAAAATAGGAAGTGTTAATGATAGTACAGATATTAAAGAGCTTATAAATTATTTAAAGAGTGATGTAGATACAAGAAGTGACTTTTTATCAAATCCTGTTAATATTATAGAAAATAAATTATTCCCAATGGGTAACTATGGAACAGGAATGACACCTTTCTATACAGTATTATCATTATGGGTAGGATTATTATTATTGGCATCTATGCTAACTGTTGAAGCAGAGGGTGAATACTCTGCAGCATCACAATATTTTGGAAAAATGTTGTTATTTATGACAATAGCAATAATTCAAGCGATAATAGTATCATTAGGGGATTTATATGTTTTAAAAATATATTGTGTAAATCCGGCTTTATTTGTATTAAGTAGTGTATTTACTAGCATTATATTTACATTTATATTATATTCACTATGCTCAGTGCTTGGAAATGTAGGTAAAGTATTAGGAATTGTACTATTAGTTTTACAAATAGGTGGTTCAGGAGGAACATTCCCAATTCAATTAACACCAAAGTTCTTCCAAGCAATTAATCCATTTTTACCTTTCACTTATGCGATTTCACTTGCAAGAGAATCTATAGGTGGAGTAGTTCAAAGTGTATTGGTTAAGGATATAGTTGTTCTGTTAATATTTGGAGCAATCTTTATATTAATTTCATTATTCTTAAAGAAACCAATTAATAAATTATTACATGGATTTGCTGAAAGTATTGAAAAGAGCGGTATTGGAGAATAAGTTAATAAGTATTTTATATAATAATGGGCGATGTATTTGATTTTAATACATTGCCTATTATTATATAAGTACAAAGTAAGCAAAAAAAATTAGTAGTAAATAGTTAAAAAGTATGATAAAAGTAGTATATATTACGTTTACAAAATATTCATAAAATTAAGGAGAATTTATGAGAAGAAAAGAAATCGATTGGATAAGAAACATATGCATATTAATGTTGTTTATTTATCATACATCAGCAATATTTACAGACTTTGGAGATTTTTATATTAAAACAGAAAAAAGTAATATTTTTTCTAACATATTTATACTATTAACTTTTTCTTGGTATATGCCTTTATTATTCTTTTTAGCTGGGGCATCAACATATTTTGCTCTTAAAAGAAGAAGTGAATTTGAATACATAAAAGAAAGAACTAAAAAGCTATTACTTCCATTTATATTTGGAATAATAGTAATAGTACCTCCTCAAACTTATTTAGCTAGACTTTGGAGAGGTGAAAGTAATATAAACTATTTTAGTCATATGAAAATGTTCTTTACGAATGTAAGTGATTTCATGGGGTTTGATGGAGGTTTCACACCTGCACACCTTTGGTTCATATTATTTTTATTTGTGATTTCATTAATTGGTGTTAGTATTATTAAATGCTTTAAGCTTATTGGTGGAAAGAAAGTAATGAACAAAATTAAAAATGTTATTTTAAGTAAATACGGTTTATTTATAGTTATTGCATTAACTTTTATTGCAGAAATGGTACCAGGGGTTGGTGGAAAGGGATTAATTTTAAATCTTTTAATGTTCTTATTTGGATATATTACTTATAGTGATATTGATTATATAAATGCTATTTTTAAATATAGAAGAACATTTGCAATATCAAATGGAATTATTATTATATTAGGACTTGGATATTTTTTAAGCTTAAGAAACATGGAAATAGGTATCTTAAAGAATATAGCTGAAAATGGAATTAAATGTTCTATGATAATTACGGCTATCATAACTATAGTTGGTTATGGAATAAAATATATGAATAAAGAAAATAAATTATTAAGGTATTTAAATAAAGCTTCATTTCCAGTATATATTATGCATCAAACTATTTTATTAACATTAGCATTTTTTATATTACCATTAATGTTTCCACAATGGTTTTCTATAATTATAATAAACTTGTTATCGGTTTTAATAACATTTGGATTATATGAAATAATTAAAAGAACAAGATATATAGGAATATTACTTGGAATGAAATAACTACTTTAGATGAATATAAAAATAAAATTACCCATATAGATTAGGCAAATAGGAGTGTCTAATCTATATGGGTTTCTATTATATAAAAAAATAACTTTATGAATATTAGATGATAAGTTAGGAAAATATTTTAGTATTTTTTAGGTTAAACTAAGTTATAGGATGAGTATAGTCTTTGGAGGAATTAACAAATGAAGAAGGAAGTATTTTTGAAAGATATCAAAAATGGTACAGAAATAAAAATATCATTGATGGTAATGAGGGTAATATTTAGGGATACAAGTAAAGTAGTATGTATTTTAGCAGATAAAACAGGTGAAATAAAAGCAACTATACCAAATAAAACAGGAGATATTATTGAAGGAAAGGTTATAGAAATAGAGGGTAAGAGAGATGTTAACTTAGAAGTTAAAAAATATGAATTGGTAAAAGAGTATAATGCTATAGATTACTTGCCTACAGTAAAAAGGGATATAGAGGATATAATGACTGAAATTGAATTGTATACAGATGAATATATAATTTCAAGAGAAGGAAAGGCTTTAAATGATTATTTCTTTAAAGATGAAAGTTTCTTAGAAAAATTTAAAAGAGCCATTGGAGGAGTTTCAATGCATCATAACTATATAGGGGGATTAGCAGAGCATACATTAGGAGTAATGTATTTAACAATTATGCTTTGTGAAAGGTATAATTGTAGAAATAAAGAAATTGCAATTTTGGCAGCAAAGTTACATGATATAGGGAAAATATATGAATTATATTATGATGGACCATTTAAGTATACATTAAGAGGTGAAATGGAAGGTCATATAGTAATAGGAATACAGATGATAGAAAAAGCATTTAATGATAATCCTGGTTTTTATAGTGAGGATTTTATTACAAGAATAAAAGGATGTATAGTACAGCATCATGGAAAACTTGAGTATGGATCACCTAGGGAAATGAGAATGGAGGAATCTTTTATTCTTAATTCTGCCGATTCTATTGATGCAACTATGAATAAGATAGAACAAATAAAGGAAAAAACAGAAGCTGGAAGTTGGTCAGAATATGATAGAAGGATTGAAACAAAGTTATATTTATAGTGATATAGAATTATTATAAGGAAAGGAGATGGTAACATGAATGGATTTAAGGATAAATTAAATGAAGAGGATATATTTGTAGAAAGTGAAAGTAGCAATACTTCCATTGTAAATGTTGAAAGTATAGTTAAGTCTAATAATAAAAATAATTTTAATGATTTAAAGGATAATATAGATATAGAAAGAGAGAAGTTTGGGCAAAATAATAAGTAGATATTAGATAAAAAATGTATTTTTGCAGTTTTAATTATGTAACGAAAAATTAACTAATTTATAAATTGACTTGGATAATTAATATGGATATAATCTTTTATAATAGTGAGGTGGAGAGTATGAGTATAAGAAACAATAAGAAGATTATTTTTGGAGCACTATCAGCAGTTGTGGCATCAGTTGCAGCTGGGGTATTAGTTAAAAATAATATTGATAAAAAAGCTAGTAATCAAGGCGAAAAGAAGAAAGAAAAGAAAAGTAAAAATGTATATTACACAGTACATTTAAATGATATTTATAATCCATATGATGATAAAACTATGTCAGAAGATGATATGATAGAAGAAATAAAAAAAGAAACATCATTATAGAAAATAAAAGAGTGTTTACTATTAATTTACTTTTGTTTATTATAATGTAAGTAAATTAATAGTAAATGCTTTTTTATTATTTAAATTTAATAAAAAATATTATTTGGTATTTTTTTAAAGTTGCTATATTATAATAAGAAAGTGAGATAGTTGCATTTTTGAATGGGAAAATAATAGCTTTATTACCATAGAAAATTGTGCTATAATTACCACGGTATATTTTTTTATTGGAGGATTCGACATGAAACACATAAAAACAATCAATAAGACAAACATCAAAAACAGTCTTTGCAAACCAGGTTGCAAAGAATGTGCAAACTCATGCCAATCAGCTTGCAAAACTTCTTGCACAGTTGCTAACTTAGAGTGTGAAAACTAATTAAGGACAAGCAGTAACTATTTACTAGTTACTGCTTAACTTTATAAATGAGGTTCTAAATCTGTGATTTAGTTAACCGAATTTACTCATTCGACCGTAGGGAGCAGGAGTTTCCTTTGAATTGGAATCTGTGATTTAGTTAACCGAATTTACTCATTCGACTGGAGGGAGAAGGAGTTTCTTTTAAAAGGAATCTGTGATTTAGTTTAGTAGAAATTACACAAGATGTACTTATCTAGTTAAGAGGATAAGGAGTTTTATTATAATTATGTGGAAGTTGAGTTTATCTAATTGATATTAGGATTAAATGAATTATTAGGTTGTAATCGCGAGAAAGAGCGTATTAATAAAAAAGAATACTAGGAGGAATTGTGAAATGGCTTTAATACACAAATTTAAACAAGGAGATAACTTCTTTGTTTTAGACGTTAATACAGGGGCTGTACATATTGTAGACGAATTAGTTTACGATTTAGTAGATGATAATAAACTAAGAGATAAAGAAGAACTTATAAAAGAATTTGGAGCTAAATATGGTGAAGAAACTATATCAGAAGCTTATGAAGAATTATTAGAGCTTATAGATGAAGATATATTATATTCAAGAGATCAATATGAAGATATAGCACATTCATCAATGGATGATAGAGATTATATTAAAGCAGTATGTTTAAATATAATTCATGGATGTAATTTAAGATGTAAATATTGTTTTGCTGATGAAGGTGAGTATAATGGACATAAAGGTGTAATGTCTGTTGAAACAGCAAAAAAGGCGATAGATTACGTAGTAAAGAGAAGTGGTCCAAGAAGAAACATTGAAATTGATTTATTTGGTGGAGAACCAACAATGATCATGGACAAAGTTAAAGAAATAATAGCTTATGCTAGAGAAAATGAAAAGGCTTGGAACAAGAATATCAGATTTACTATGACTACAAATGCAACTCTTTTAACTGAAGAAATGATGGATTTCATGGATAAAGAAATGGGTAACATAATCCTTTCATTAGATGGTAGAAAAGAAGTTAATGATAATGTAAGAATTAAAGTTGATGGAAGTGGTTCTTATGATGATATACTTCCAAATATTAAGAGAATGATTGAAAAGAGAGATAAATCTAAGCATTACTATGTAAGAGGAACATTTACAGGAGCTAATACTGACTTCTATGAAGATGTTAAGGCTATGGTAAATGAAGGATTTAGAGAAATTTCAATTGAACCAGTAGTTTTAGAAAAAGGACATTTCTTAGAGCTTAAAGAAGAGCACTTACCAGAAATATTTGAAAACTATGATAAACTATATAATGAAATGGCTAGAAGAAAGAAAGAAGGAGATGAATTCAACTTCTATCACTTTAACATTGATTTAAATGGTGGACCATGTGTTTATAAAAGAATTTCAGGATGCGGTGCAGGATTTGAATATGTTGCAATAACTCCACAAGGAGAAGTTTATCCATGTCACCAATTTGTAGGTAAGGAAGAATTTAAGCTAGGAAGCATTTATGATGATACTTATGATGCTGAATTAGGTAAGAAATTTAAGAAGGCTCACATCTATAACAAGCCAAAATGTAGAGAATGTTGGGCAAGATTCTACTGTAGTGGTGGATGTCAATCAAATAACTTTGCATTTAATGGAGATATGAATATTCCTTATGAAATAGGATGTAAAATGCAAAAGAAGAGAATTGAATGTGCAATAGCACTTAAAGCTGAATAAGATAACGAATAAGGACAGGCATTTGCTTGTCCTTATTGTTTATTATTAAAATATATTGGTTTATAATATTAATAAATATTATTGAATAAAGCCGTAGAGTTTATAGCTTGTGTTTAAGCAAAAAATAAGAGGTGATACATAAATGGAAGAGTATATTTTTGATAACGGATTAAAGTTGATTTATAAAAAAAGTAATAGTGAGTTAAGTTCTATATGCATATCATTAGATGCAGGAGCTTCAAGAGATGGTGAAAAGCTTGGAGTAGCACATGTAACAGAGCATATGGTTTATAAAGGAACAGAAACAAGAAGTGAAAAACAAATAAACACAGAATTAAGCAATATATTTGGATTCCAAAATGCTATGACTAATTATCCTTATGTTGTGTTTTATGGAACATTATTAAGTGAAGATTTAAAAAAAGGATTAGATTTATTTTCAGATATTCTTTTACAACCAGTATTTACTGAAGAAGGTTTTAAAGAAGAAATGGAAGTAATAAAGCAAGAACTTAAGGAATGGGATGAAGATTTAGAGCAATACACAGAGGATAAGCTTTATTATAATTGTATGGATAATAGAAGACTTAAGTATCCTATTATAGGAACTGAAGAATCATTAAATAACATGACAATAGATGATACAATAGACTTCTTTAATGATTATTATTGTGCAAATAATGCAACAATTACTATTATTTCAGATTTAGAATTTGAAGATATTAGAGATATGGTAGAAGATTGCTTTATTGACTGGAGAAGTGAAAAGCTTCCTGAAGATGAAGAAGTAATTAATTATCCTAAGACTGGAGTATTTATAAATAAAAAGGAAGATATAAATAGTGCAAAGGTACAAATTATATTTCCAATTAATGAATTAAATCAATGGGAAATAAAAGCATTAAGAGTTTTTAATCAATACTTTGGAGAAGGTGTAAACTCAATTTTGTTTGATACATTAAGAACAAAGCATGGATTAGTTTATGATGTATTAACTAGAGTAGCAAACGAAGAATATATAAAAGTTTATAAAATAACTTATAGTACTGCACATGAAAATGTGGATAAATCAATAGAAATTGTGAAAGAGTTAATAAAAGATGTTGATTCTTATAGAGAAAAATTAAAAAAAGAAGATATTGAGAAATTAATAAAGAGCTTTAGGCTAAAAAGATTATTTGCAAATGAGCAAAGTGTGAGATTAGCTATGGGAATATCAACATATGATACTATGTTTGGAGATGGTATGTTATATATTGATGAAACTGAAGATTTAGATAAGATGCCTATAGATTATATTATTGATACAGCTAATAAAGTATTGAATAATATGACAGTTCAAGTAATTAAGTAAGAAGAGGAAAATATGAGTAAAAAAGTACCTTTATTAGAAGAAGTATTAAAATATAAAAAAGAGAATAATCTTATTCTTTCAATGCCAGGAAATAAAAGTGGTATTGGATTTTTAAGAGATGATATAGGAAAAGAATTTGCATTAAATATGGGATTCTTGGATATTACAGAAGTTGATCCATTAGATAATCTTCATGCACCAGAAGGGATAATAAAAGAAGCTCAAGAATTATTAGCAGAAACATATGGGGTTAAAAAAGCATATTTTGTTGTTAATGGCAGCACAGCAGGAAATTTAGCTTCTATTTTTGATGCCTTTAATGAAGGGGATGAAGTTTTAGTAGAAAGAAATTGTCATAAGTCAGTTTATAACGGACTTATTTTAAGAAAATTAAAGGTAAAGTATATAGAACCTGTAATTCATGAAGATAAAGGGTTATTTTTACCACCAACAGAAAAGGAAATATATAAAGCATTAGATAGATGTAATAATGCAAGAGGAATAATATTAACTTATCCTAATTACTTTGGGATAGGATATGATATTTTTGACACATTAAAAGATTTGAAGGAAAGAGGATTGACTATAATTATAGATGGAGCACATGGAGCTCATTATGGAATAAGTGAAAGGTTGCCTAAATCTATAGTTTCATATGCGGATTATATTGTTTTAAGTGCACATAAGACTTTGCCTAGCTTAACTCAAGGTTCATATCTTTTAGTAAATAATGATAAGAATGTTGGTTTTTATTTAAAAGCTTTTATGACAACATCACCATCATATTTAATAATGTCATCATTAGATTATTCAAGATATTATTTAGATAATTATGGAGAAAAAGATTATGATAAATTAATAGGTTTGGCAAATAAGTGGAGTATTAAAATTAATACGTTAAATAAAGTAAGTATTTTAAAAGAAGAAGACTTACCACAGGGTTATAATTTAGATTTAAGTAGGTATATATTAACTTTGCCAAAAGGATATAGTGGACATAAATTGTTAGACTATTTACGAAAGATGAAAATACAATGTGAAATGAGTTTTGCATGTGGAGTAGTATTAATTTTATCACCTTTTAATTTAGAAAAAGATTTTGAAAAGATTTATAATTCAATTGAAAAATTAGATTTATCATTAATAGTAGATAATCAATATCAAAATTATTATAGTATAATTCCTGAAAAAGTATTAGAGCCATATGAAGTATTTGATAAAGATTTTGAGTATGTTGATATTAAGAAGAGTATAGGGAAAATTTCAAAAGAAGCATTAATTCCTTATCCACCAGGAATTCCATTAATTTGTGGCGGTGAAGTAATATCAAAAGAAGCTGTTGAAATCATGCTTGGATATATCAGAAATAATAAAACTGTGATTGGGATAGAGGAAGAGTTAGTAAAAGTAATAAAGTAGTAAAAAATAAATTCTTAAATTTAAATGAATACCTATAGTTAAAATTTCAAAAACTATAATATATCATTTAAAGGAGATGAGTTTATGGATTATAAAGTTGCAGATGTAACTAAAGAAGAAGTTGAAGCAATTAAAAGAGCTGAAAATTTAATTAAGTCTGAAACAGGTAAAGAGTTTGTGATGATAGCATGGGAAAAAATTAAATAATATTTTATATAAAATTACAATATAGATAAAAATATATTGTAATTTTTTATTATTTATAAATTAAAAATAAGAGAATTTCAATTAAAAATTGGATAATAGCAAAATATTAATAAAAGTTGGTTTATTTTGCCGTAAAAATATGTATAATAAATGTATATGTAAATAGAAAGCAAGGTGGTTACCATTAATAAATTAAAGATATTAAGCTTATTAATACTTTCGGGAATATTAATTACTCCATCTCATATAGCAAAAGCAGAAGGAATTTATAATGTATCTGAAAGTGATCTAATTAAATTATTAGAAAAATATAAAGATGAAGAAATTGTATTAGAAGATGGATTAGTTTTAACTGTAGGACAAGCTATTAATTTACCAATAGATGAAGGCTGGACTATATATAATGAAAATGTGGCTGAAATAGTAGATGGTGAGCTTGTTGGAAAATCAGTAGGTAGTACTTTTGTATCTCAACAAACAGAGGATACCGTATACATACTAGAAGTATGTATAACTGAAGAGGGTATAAGTACAGCTAGTTATGCTAGAAGTAATGTTAAAAATGTAGATAGAGATTACTACAAGGTATTTATTGATCCAGGACATGGTGGAGTTGATAATGGAGCTGTACAAAATGGAGTTCTTGAAGATGAAATTAACTTGCAAATATCTAAAAAAATAGAAGCTAAGTTAAAAGCTAAAGGTGTAGAAGTTAAGATGAGTAGGTATGATGATACATATTTATCTTTAACTGATAGAACTTATATGGCTAACAAAGAAGGTTCAGATGTATTTGTTTCTATACATCAAAATTCTGCTACAAATTCTAGCGCAAAAGGAATCGAAACTTATTATTATTCAACGAGACAAGATAGTAAGGAGTTAGCTACAGATATACAAAATGATTTAATCCAAGCTACAAATGCAACTGATAGAGGGGTAAAAACAGCAAATTATGCGGTTATTAAAACTGCATCAATGTCTTCAAGTCTTGTAGAATGTGGATTTATCTCTAATCCTACTGAAGCGCAAAATTTAAGTTCTAGTAGTTATCAAGATAAGGTTGCTGAAGGAATTGTTAATGGAATAATGGATTATTTAAATAATAATGTTATATTAAATAATTCAGGAACACAAAAGCCAGGAGATTCTACAACGACAGAAACTGTACAAACAGGTACTGTAAAAGTAAGTAATTCATTAAATGTAAGAAGTGGAGCTGGAACTAATTATTCTGTTTTAGGATCATTAAGTAATGGAGCTAAGGTTGAAATAGTAGGTACAAGTGGAAGCTGGTACAAAATAAAATATGGAAGCGGATATGGATATGTTAGTAAGGACTACGTTACAGTAAGTTCAAGTAGTAACAATTCAAGTTCAAACAGCGGAAGTAGCAATAGCGGAAGTTCAAACAATACTACAACAACACCATCTACAAGTACAACAGGAACAATAAAAGTTAATGATACATTGAATGTAAGAAGTGGAGCAGGAACAAGCTATTCAGTAATAGGATCATTAAAGAATGGAGCTAAGGTTGAAATAGTAGGTACAAGTGGAAGCTGGTACAAAATAAAATATGGAAGCGGATATGGATATGTTAGTAAGGACTACGTTACAGTAAGTTCAAGTAGTAACAATTCAAGTTCAAACAGCGGAAGTAGCAATAGCGGAAGTTCAAACAATACTATAACAACGCCATCTACAAGTACAACAGGAACAATAAAAGTTAATGATACATTGAATGTAAGAAGTGGAGCAGGAACAAGCTATTCAGTAATAGGATCATTAAAGAATGGTGCAACTGTTGAAATAGTAGAAACAAGTGGAAGTTGGTACAAAATAAAATATGGAAGCGGATATGGATATGTTAGTAAGGACTACGTTACAGTAAGTTCAAGTAGTAACAATTCAAGTTCAAACAGCGGAAGTAGCAATAGCGGAAGTTCAAACAATACTACAACAACACCATCTACAAGTACAACAGGAACAATAAAAGTTAATAATGCATTGAATGTAAGAAGTGGAGCAGGAACAAGCTATTCAGTAATAGGGTCATTAAAGAATGGTGCAACTGTTGAAATAGTAGAAACAAGTGGAAGTTGGTACAAAATAAAATATGGAAGCGGATATGGATATGTTAGTAAGGACTACGTTACAGTAAGTTCAAGTAGTAACAATTCAAGTTCAAACAGCGGAAGTAGCAATAGCGGAAGTTCAAACAATACTACAACAACGCCATCTACAAGTACAACAGGAACAATAAAAGTTAATGATACATTGAATGTAAGAAGTGGAGCAGGAACAAGCTATTCAGTAATAGGATCATTAAAGAATGGTGCAACTGTTGAAATAGTAGAAACAAGTGGAAGTTGGTACAAAATAAAATATGGAAGCGGATACGGATATGTTAGTAAGGACTACGTTACAGTAAGTTCAAGCAACAACAATTCAAGTTCAAATAATACTACAACAACACCATCTACAAGTACAACAGGAACAATAAAAGTTAATAATGCATTGAATGTAAGAAGTGGAGCAGGAACAAGCTATTCAGTAATAGGATCATTAAAGAATGGTGCAACTATTGAAATAGTAGAAACTGTTAATTCATGGTATAAAATTAAATTTAACAATGGATATGGTTATGTATCTAAAGATTATGTAGTATTACAAAATAGAAGTATAGCTGAAAATGTTGCTATGAAAGAAGGAACTGTAGTTACGGTTGCATTAAAAGTAAGAGAAAGTAATAATTTTGAATCAGACATAATTGGAACAATAGCTATGGGTGAAAAGATTTCTGTTTTAGAAGATAATGGTGAGTGGAGTAAAATAAGCTATAAACAATCAAATGGATATATTTTAAATGAATATGTAGATTTTAATATAGCGTAATTAAAACTAGATGTGAGGGGTTATGTAATAATATTTTGTGGATATAATAAATATATACATAAAATAAAGATTACATAACTCTTTTAATTTATTGCTAGTAAAAATTTAAAATATGTGTTAAACTGAATAACCAATTATAAATAAGCAAAAGAGGAGTGGGCAAATGGAACTGTTTGTTACAGATTTAGATGGAACATTAATAAATAAGGATAGGAAAGTGACCCAAAAATCAGTTAAAATTATAAATAATCTTATTTCTTTAGGAATGAATTTCACAGTTGCAACTGCTAGAACACCAGCTACAGCTGTTGAAATATTACAAGATTTAAAATTAAAATTACCTGTAGCATTGATGAATGGTGTTTTAATATATGATACAAAAGAGTTAAAATATATTGATATAAAAGATATAAATACAGAATCAACATATAAAGTGTTAGATATTTTTGAAAAGTATAATAAAAATCCATTAGTATATGGAATTTTGGAAAATCATTTATGGGTATATCATAAAGAATTTGAACATGCTTATGAATATAATTTTTATAAGGAAAGAGCAGATAAAAAATTAAAAACATTTGTAAAGGTAACAGATTATAAAGAATCTGTATTGAAGTCAAATATAATTAATTTTGTTGCTTTTGATGAATATGAAAAAATAAAAAGCATCGCAGAAGAAATAAGTAAGATAGATGGTATAAATGTTAATTATTATAGAGATGTTTATGAAGATTGTTATTTCTTAGAGGCATATAGTAGTGAAGCCTCTAAAGCAAATGGAATTAAATATCTATCAAAATATATAAATTATGATAAAGTTATATGTTTTGGAGATAATGTTAATGACATACCAATGTTTGAATTAGCAGATGAATCATACGCAACTTCTAATGCAGCAGATGAAATTAAGAAAATAGCAACAGATGTTATAGGAAGTTGTGAAGAAGATGGAGTTGCAGAATTTCTTAAAAGTAGATTTGAATAATAAAATAGAAAAATAATTTAATAAAATGATAAATTGAAACAGTAAACTTGTTTTTGTTGATAAAATAATAATAAGTTTACTGTTTTATTTATAAATTCATAAAAATTTTAACGGAAAATTCATATAAAGTTACAATGTAAACGTTGAATGAGATATAAAGCAATTAAATTCCTTAATTTAGGGAAAAAATAATTTTTGAATAAGGCTAGTAATATCAAGGGTTGAGGGTATATTTTATTTATAAAAAATAAAATGAAGAAAATATTGATAAATTGTTAAGTAAAATTAGATGGATATTGATAGATTTTCATAAAAAGATTGAAAAAAATATCAAAATAATATAACATTAATACAAGAGTAATTTCGGAAAAATAAAATATACCAAAAGGGGGAAATGATATGGATAACAAAAGAGACCAGTGGGGGACGAAATTAGGTTTTATTTTAGCTGCAGTAGGATCGGCAGTAGGTTTAGGGAATATATGGAGATTTCCGTATTTAGTATATGAAAATGGAGGAGGAGCATTTTTAGTTCCATATTTCTTTGCTATATTTACAGCAGGAATTCCTCTATTAATTTTAGAGTATGGAATGGGACATAAGTTTAGAGGGTCAACTCCATTAGCAATGGCAAGAGGAAATAAAAAGTGGGAATGGCTTGGATGGTGGCCAAGTATAACTGCTTTCTTCATACTTGGATATTATTCAATGATTTTAAGTTGGGCTATGAAGTATTTTACATTAAGCTTTAATAAAGGATGGGGAAGCGACCCAAATACTTATTTCTATGATGATTTCTTAAAGCTTACTGAATCACCATTTCAATTTGGTTCAGTAATATGGCCTGTATTAATTGGTATTTTATTAGTTTGGGCAATAAGTTGGTTTATATGCTATAGAGGTGTTAAAGGTGGTATAGAAAAATTAAATAAAGTATTACTAC
Source organism: Clostridium sp. K04 (assembly GCF_019734375.1). Taxonomy (NCBI): domain Bacteria; kingdom Bacillati; phylum Bacillota; class Clostridia; order Eubacteriales; family Clostridiaceae; genus Clostridium; species Clostridium sp. K04. Next base: position 6,342 of record NZ_JAASHD010000023.1, on the reverse strand, counting down.
CTACATTAGTAGCTATAATGGTAATAATAGTAATCAGAGGTGTAACTTTAGAAGGTGCTACATTAGGTTTAAATAAATTATTTACTCCAGATTGGAGCAAGGTAATGGAACCTAAGGTTTGGATAGCTGCATATGGACAAGTATTTTATTCATTAAGTTTGGCTATGGGTATTATGATGACATATTCAAGTTATTTACCTAAAAAGACAGATATAAATAATAGTGCTTTTATGACTGGATTTGCAAACTGTGGATTTGAATTCTTATGTGCTATAGGGGTTTTTGCAATTTTAGGATTTATGGCAACAAGTCAAGGTGTTGGAATTGAAGAAGTTGTATCAAGTGGTATTGGATTAGCATTTATAGTTTTCCCAAAAGTATTTACTATTATGGGAACATGGGGAACAATATTAGGATGTTTATTCTTTGCTTGCTTAGTATTTGCAGGGTTAACTTCTTGTGTATCTTTAGTAGAAGCAGTTTCATCTGCAGTAATAGACAAAACTGGTTGGGAACGTAAAAAAGTAGTTTCTGGAATAGCATTAATAGGTGCAGTGGTAAGTGCTACATTTGCATCAGGTGCTGGATTATATATATTAGATATTATGGATAACTTCGTTAATTGTTATGGAATAGTAGTTGTTGGATTATTAGAAGCAATTGTTATTGGTTGGATAATAAAACCTTCAGTTATAAGAGAACATACAAATAAAACATCTTACTTTAGAATCGGTAAGTGGTGGGATTTCACTGTTAAATTTGTAACACCAACAATGTTAGCAATAATGTTAGTAAGTAACTTCGTAACTGAATTAAAAGCACCTTATGGCGGATATAATTTACCAGAATTATTTGCATATGGATGGTCAGTTATTGGTTTAGGTATTATAGGGGCATTATTATTCTCAAGAAGACCGTGGAATAATAAAGCAATAGAGAACTTTAAAGATGAAGATGAAGAAGAGATGAAAGAGGAGGTAGTTTAATTATGACAGCAACAGCAATAACTTACTTTGCTATTGGAGCAATTGTATTATGGGGTGGACTAATTACTACTTTAGTAATCTCAATAAAAAATGAAAAATAATTTATTAGGCAATCCAAATTAAACAATATACATTTAGCAAAGAAAGCGGAATCGCAAAAGCGATTCCGCTTTCTGGTTTGTCATATAGTTTAGGGTTTCACGTGTAAGTAACGAAAAAAAGAAGATATTATCTAATCCAAAATAAATTGCTAGGTAGCAGTGCAGTTGCTAATACAGAAAAAAATAAAAGTATTATAGGGGGAGGACCAATTATTGTATATAATCATTTTATTTTTGCGTTCCTACAATATAATAATGCAATTCACTTTTAGACAGGTTTCCTCATATTCTATAATATGAATTTAATGAGAAGGTGAAATTATATGTGTGGAATTGCTGGAATGGTAGACTTCAATAGAAATATACAAGAAATGAGAAATACTCTAACTAGGATGGTTAAAACATTGGAGAAAAGAGGACCTGATAGTGAGGGAGAGTATTATTCGAAGAATGTTTTGTTAGGACACAGAAGATTAATTGTTGTGGATCCAGAGGGCGGAAAACAACCTATGATAAAAATTGTAGGTGGTAAAAAGTATGTCATTGTTTATAATGGTGAACTTTATAATACAGAGGATTTGAGAAAGGAACTATTAAGTGAAAATTATACATTTGATGCATATTCAGATACTGAAGTATTATTAACAGCATATATTGCTTGGGGAATAGATGCTATTAATAAATTAAATGGAATATTTGCGTTTGCTATTTATGATGAGGATAAAAATCAAGTATTTTTAGCAAGAGATCCAATGGGGGTTAAACCTTTATTTTATTCAATTAAGGGGAGTGAAATAATCTTTGGTTCCGAAATAAAAACTATATTAGCACATCCTGAGGTAAAAGCAGAAGTTGATAGAGATGGATTAACAGAACTTTTTGCTTTAGGACCATCAGTGGCACCAGGAAGTGCAGTATATAAAGGAATAAAAGAAATAGCTCCAGCAAATTGTATGTTAATTACAAAGGGAAATGTTAAGGTTTGGGAGTATTTTAAGGTTAAAGCCGAAGAATTAAATGAAACTGTTGATGAATCAATTGAACATGCAAGAAGTTTATTAGTTGATGCTATAAAAAGACAATTAGTAGGTGATGTGCCAGTATGCACTTTCTTGTCAGGAGGGTTAGATTCATCTGCAATTTCAGCAATTGCAGCAGAAGAATTTAAGAATAGAGGTAAGCAATTAACAACTTATTCAATTGATTATGAAGGTAATGATAAATATTTTAAAGCATCATTATTTCAACCAACATCAGATCAACAATTTGCAGAATTTATGGCAAAAGAAATAAATAGTGATCATAGAACGGTTATTTTAAAACATGAGGATTTAGCAAAAGCTTTGAAAGAAGCAACTATTGCTCGTGATTTACCAGGGATGGCGGATATTGACTCATCATTATTACTATTTTGTAAGGAAATTAGAAAAGATTTTGTAGTTGGACTATCAGGTGAATGCGCAGATGAGCTATTTGCAGGATATCCATGGTTCACACATGATGAAATGATATATGCAAATACTTTCCCATGGTCAAGATCTGTTGGTGAAAGAAAGACAGTGTTAAATAAAAATCTACAAAATTTAAAAATTGAAGAACTTACTAATGAAGAATATTTAAAAACATTAAAAGAAGTACCACATTTAGATAATGAAGATAAAAGAACTTATAGAATGAGAGAGTTATTTTATTTGAATCTAAAATGGTTTATGGTAAATTTATTAAATAGAAAAGATAGAGTAAGTATGTATAATAGCCTAGAGGTTAGAGTTCCTTTTGCTGACTATAGAATAGTTAACTATGCTTTTAATTTACCACCAGAAGTTAAGCTTTTAGATGGAAGAGAAAAGGGACTATTAAGAAAGGCGCTTGTTGGAATATTACCTGATGAAATAGTATTTAGAAAAAAGAGTCCATATCCTAAGACTCATAATCCTATATATACAGAAATTGTTTGTAACATGATGAATGAAATACTAAAAGATAAAACTTCACCTATATTAGAAATAATAGATAAAGAAAAAGTGCAAGAAATAGTTGATACCGAAGGAAAGGCATATAAGACACCTTGGTATGGACAACTTATGACAGGTCCACAAATGATAGCATATTTAATTCAAGTAGATATGTGGTTAAGAGAATATAATGTTAATATACTAATATAGTTAGAAATGTTTATAGTATAGAAAGAATCATAAGGGGGAAGATTAGAACTAAAAGTGGTTTTAATCTTCTTTTTTATTATTTTAAGTAGCTGATTTAAATAGTTTTAAGTTAATGGTAAAGAAAAAAGATAAAGAATAGTTTGAATTTATTAAAAATAAAACATATATTGACAAAGAAAATTAGATAATTTATAATGAAACGCGAATAAAAAAAGGACTCATATAAATCTCTAATATGGTGGGATGTTTCTACGAAAAACCTTAAATTTTCAGCTATGAGTGAATTTAGTATATATTAACTCTATACGAATCATCTAAGAGTTATGGTGTATTAATTTCGCTATAGTAATTTATTGATTTTGAATATAGAGCAATATTATACTCATATAAAAATGTGATCATTTAGGAGGAGTAAACTTATGAAGAAAAAAGTTATGGCATTAGTACTTTTAGCACTAATGGTAACAGGTTTAGTTGGTTGTGGAAGCGATAACAACGCATCAAAATCAGAAGAAGGTAAATTAAAGGTTGGTATGGTTACTGACACAGGTACGATTGATGATAAATCGTTTAACCAAGGTACATGGGAAGGAATTAAGGAAGCAGAAAAGAGTTTTGGACTTGAAACAACTTTTATGCAACCTAATGGAGAATCAGAATCAAGTTATTTAACAGAAATACAAAACCTTTATGATTCAGGATATAAGTTTATAGTAACACCAGGTTACAAATTTGAAACAGCTATATATAAAGCTCAAAGTCAATATGAAGATGCAAAATTTGTTTTAATTGATGGAGAACCGAATGATGGTAATGATAATTATCTTGTAGCAGATAACACAGTTGCAGTATACTTTGCTGAAGAACAAAGTGGATTTATAGCTGGGGTTGCATCAGCAGTACAATTACAAGATGGTGATTTTGGATTTATTGGTGGAATGGAAATACCATCAGTTAAAAAGTTTAACTATGGATTCCAACAAGGTGTAGCATATGCTAACGAACATTATGGAACAAATGTTAGTTTAAAGGCTGAAAATATAGTTTACTCAGGATCATTCTCAGATACAGCTTTAGGACAACAATTATCAGCTCAAATGTATGATAATGGAGTTAAAGCAATCTTTACAGCAGCTGCTGGAGTTAATATAGGTGTAATTACAGAAGCTAAAACAAGAGTGGCTAATGGGCAAGAAGCATGGGTTATAGGTGTTGATTCAGATCAATATGATGATGGAATATATGAAGGTAATAAATCAGTAGTATTAACATCAGCTATTAAAAAGATTGATGAAGCAGCTTATCAAATAATAGAAGATGAAATAAATGGTGAATTCCCAGGTGGTCAAGTATTAAGATTTGATGCTAAAAATGATGCAGTTGGTATTCCAAGTGAAAATCCAAACTTAAGTGATGATACAATTGCAAAAGTTAATGAAGTAATAGATGCTATTAAAGCAGATAAAATTGAAGTTAAAACTGAATTATAGTATTGATATAAAATTAGGACTATGTAATAATGCATAGTCCTTTTTGATTATTATTATTATTATTATTATGGAGAAATATATATTAAATGTAAATTAATTCAATTAGAGTAAAATATATATAAATATAATTAATAGTATATTTTTAGTAAGATAAATCTTTAAAAATAAAAAATATAAATAATATTGACAGAGAAAAAATTTTTAAATATAATAGGACACGAACGATAAAACAACTCATATAGGTCCCAGATATGGTGGGATGTTTCTACCGAAAGCCGTGAATTTTCGACTATGAGTGAACTTAGTACAAAAAACTCGATACGAATATTAATAGAGTTAAGACGTATTATTTTCACTTTGAAAATAATACGTCTTTTTATATGGATTTAAGTAGATAGATTTTTGATATGAGTATTTAGGAGGAACGTACAAATGAAGAAAAAAGTTATGGCATTAGTACTTTCAGCACTAATGGTAACAGGTTTAGTTGGGTGTGGAAATAACAATGATAATTCAGCAGATTCTAAGGAGTCAACATTAAAGGTTGGTATGATTACTGACTCTGGTACAATTGATGATAAATCATTCAATCAAGGTACTTGGGAAGGAATAATAGAGGCTGAAGAAAAGTTAGGAATTGAAAAGAATTATTTAAAGCCTTCTGGAGAAACAGAAGCTGATTATTTAACAGAAATTCAAAATCTTTATGATTCAGGTTATAAATTTATAGTAGGGCCAGGTTTTAAGCTTGAAACAGCTATATATAAGGCACAAGAAAAATATCAAGATGCTAAATTTGTTATACTTGATGGAGCACCTATGGATGAAGATGGAAACTATGTTGTAGCAGATAATACAGTTGCAATACAGTTTGCTGAACACGAGGGTGGATTTGCAGCAGGTGTTGCAGCAGCAGTTGAATTACAAACTGGTGATTTTGGATTTATAGGTGGTATGGAATCTTCAGCAGTTAAGAAATTTAACTTTGGATTCCAACAAGGTGTAGCTTATGCAAATGAAAACCTTGGAACAAATGTTAGTTTAAAGGATGAAAATATTGTTTATTCAGGTTCATTTAGTGATTTAGCATTAGGTCAACAATTAGCAGCTCAAATGTATGATAGAGGTGTTAAAGTAATATTTACTGCAGCTGGTGGAACTGGTATGGGTGCTATAACAGAAGCTAAGACAAGAGCTGTTAATGGTGAAGAAGCATGGATTATTGGTGTTGATTCAGATCAATATGCTGATGGTATTTATGAAGGAAATAAGTCAGTAATTTTAACTTCAGCTATTAAGAAAGTTAATGTAGCGTCTTATAAAATGATAGAAGCTGAATTAAATAATGAATTCCCAGGTGGGCAATCATTAATATTTGATGCTAAAAATGATGCTGTTGGTATTCCAGAAGAAAATCCAAATTTAAGTGATGAAACAGTATCTAAAGTTAGTGAAGTATTAGAAGCTATAAAATCAGGTCAAATAGAAGTTAAAAGTGAATTATAATATTTATAATAAAAAATGGGGCTGTATCAAAATAAATTTTGATATTAGCCGATAAAAAAAGGAGGGTTCGAATTCGAATCCTCCTTTTTGCATA